>JBFIHP010000465.1:0-3593 GCA_041601735.1 Planctomycetota bacterium
CGGGCGGCCCTCGGGGATGACGATCGCGCTGACCTCGTCGAGGTCGGCCCGATCGAAGGCCTCGACCGTGAAGCTCAGGGTCTCGAGATCGTAGAGCTCCTCCATCAGGAAACGGGTGGCGCCGTAGGAGGTGGCGAAGATCCCGGGTCCTGCCGGAATCGCGACCCTCGGCCGCTTGATGCGACGCATGCTCTGCGACCCGAGATCGATCCCCTTCTCGGTCATCGCGGTCGCGGCCGGCACGAAGACGGCACCGGTCTCGGCGGCGACGAGGCGGGCGACCTCGTCGAGCTCGTCATCGCCCGGTCCGCGCGGCACGAAGAGCGTTCCCCTCTGCCACTCGCGTCCGGCCAGGCTGAAGTCCTCGTCGGCGTAACGAACCTCGAGCCCGCGAGCCAGGAGCTCGACCAGGGCCTTCACGCCGGCCGTGTCGCGCCAGGACACGAGGTAGCCGCAGGTCGCATTCCCCTCCTCGACGCGACCCGCGACGTCGAGAGGTTCGACGACCGGCTCGGCCGCGACCTCGATCGGCTGCTCGGTGAAGAAGGCCTCGACGCCGAAGGCCAGCGGCAGCGACCAGGCGGCGATGTCGTAGAAATAGAGCTCGCGGATGTCGGCGCGCGGTTCCAGGAGGGTCTTCAGCAGGCGCTTCGCGGGCTGAGCGGTCGCGACGAGGAAGACGCCCGCGGGGAAGTCGCGATACTCGAGGCGTTCGCCGTCGTAGCCGCGGGCGCCGATCGCCTTGAAGGGCTCCGTGGCCCGGCGAACCTCGATGCCCTGCGCCACGAGCAGCTCGACCAGTCTGGCCGCGCGGTGACGGTCCTCGCCGGGGACCAGGACGTAGTCGCGCACGGCACCGCCGCGGCCCTCCGCCACGGCCGACTCGCGGTAGTCGTGGAAGTGGCGCAGGAGCGCGACGCGGTTCGCCGCTGCGGTCGCCAGGGTGGCGAGACCGGCAACATGGTGGTGCTCCAACCGGTCGTACAGGCTGAGCATCGTGCCGTCGTCGCGCTCGACGAGCTGCCCCGAGCGCCCGTGACCGGCCTGTTCGTAGGTCATCCCGATCGCGCCCTGGAAGCTGGGCCAGGTGTCGCCGTACCCGGGATAGAAGAGGTCGAAGGACTCGGCGGTGTAGTAGCGCCAGCCGCGGCGGTCGAAGGCCTCGGCGTTGCCGCGCCCGAAGGTCTCGCCCCACTTCAGGATCGACGGCGGGAGATTGGCGTTGATCGGCCGCTCGGCCGGGAAGAAGAAGTAGGAGCTGTCGTAGCCCATCTCGTGGAAGTCCACGTGGACCTGAGGCTGCCAGCGCAGGTACTGCGCGATCCGTGCGCGCGTCTCCGGCTGGGTCATGAAGGCCCAGTCGCGATTGAGGTCGAAGAGATTGTGGTTGTAACGCCCGCCGGGCCAGGGCTCGTCGTGCTCAAGCGTGCCCGGATGGGCGGTCGGCCGCTTGCCGCGGACGGAGTTGAACCAGTTGACGTAGCGATCGCGTCCGTCCGGATTCACGCAGGGGTCGATGATGACGAGCACCTCGTCCCGGATCGCCCTGGTCTCCTCGTCATCCGCCGTGAGCAGGCGATGGATCGTCTTCATCGCCGCTTCCGAACACGAGGTCTCGTTGCCGTGCACGTTGTAGGACAGCCAGACGGCGACCGGAAGGTCCGCGAGGAGCCGGTCGCGCTCCTCCGTCTTCAGCCCGCGCGGGTCCGCGAGCCGGGTGAGGCCGGCGCGCAGCTCCTCGAGCCGCGCGATGTTCCGGGCGCTGCCGATGAAGACCAGGCGCAGCTCGCGCAGCTCCGGGGTGAGCCCGTAGCGGATCATGCTCATGCGGTCGCTCGACTCATCGGCGGCCTCGAGCCAGTCGAGAAGCCGCGAGTGCGGGGTGTAGCGCTCGCCGAGTTCGTAGCCGAGGAAGGTCGCCGGCCGCGGCGGCGCCGTCGGCTCCTGGGCCGAGAGCGCGAAGGTGCCGGTCAGAAGGAGGACGAGCGGAAGGACCTTGAGGGAAAGACGCATCGAGCTACCTCGTAGAGGGCCGGGGATCGGCGCATGATACCCCGCCGGCGTCGCGAGGTCAGGATTCGCGTCGCCCGCGGCGGAGGCCGGAGATGACGAGGACGAGGACGAGGAAGAGGCAACCCAGGATCAGCTCGAGCCTGGGGCCGCGATCGGCGGACTCACGGTCGCGGAAATCGTCGGCGGTCAGGTCGCGATCGGGCTCGCCGCGGCTGGGGAGGGGTCGATCGTCCTGGATGACCTCCTCCTGGGCCGGAATCGCAGCCGCGACGACGGTCACGACGGCCACGACGACGATAGGGGTCCGCCGCATCATCGCTCGGTCTCCATCAATCCCTCCTCGCGGGCGCGGTCCTCGACCTTCTCGATGAGGCCGCGGGCCTGTTCGAAGACGACCGGATCGCGGCTCTCGGGTAGGCCCGCGCGGCGCATGCACTCGATGAGCGTGCCGCGCGCCTCCCCCAGACGGCCCAGGGCGGCCTGAGCGGCGCCGCGTTCGAGCAGGGCCACGAGCAGCCGCGGATCGGAAAGGAAGGCCTGTTCGAAGGAGGCGAGCGCCTCCTCGTACCGCTCGGCGCGCATCTCGGCCTGCCCGCAACGCAGGTTTGCCTCGGCGTGACGGGGCCGCTGCCGGCGCAGCCGCTCCCAGGCCGCAGCGGTCTCGGCGCTGCCGGGCATGTGACGCTCGTGGAAGCGCGCCCGCGCCTCGACCACGATCGGATCGTCGGGCGCCAGGCTCGAGGCCTTCTCCAGCCAGTGCATCGCGGTGGTGGGTCGGTCGGCGTCGGAATGCAGTCCGGCGAGCGCGAGTTGCGCAACGAGTCGATCGGGACCGGATGTCTCGAGGCGAAGGGCCTCCTCGTACTCGCGCAGAGCCGCCCGGCGATCGCCGATGCTGCGATAGAGGTCGCCCGCCGCGATGCGCACGCGCGGTTCCCGGGGCTGCAGTTTGACGGCCCGACGCAGAGCCCGGCGGGCGCCCTCGAGGACGCCCCGCTCGAGACGCACGCGAGCGAGTCCGAGCCAGGCGTTCGCGAGCGAGGGATGAACGGCGAGCGCTCGGACGAATGCGGACTCGGCTTCGGCGAGCCGGCCTGCCGAGGCATCGAACTGGGCGCGCAGCAGCTGCAGATCGCTGCGCCAGGGCGCCCGGCCCAGGGCCTGATCGAGCGCGCGATCGACCTCGAGTTCGGTCAGGGCGCGATCCGTCACCGCGCCGCCGACCCGCCGGAGATCGGCCGATGCCTTGAGCCCGGCCCGATGATGCGCCGCCGAGACGAGCAGGAGCGCGGCGCAGGCGACCGCGATGAGCGGGCCGCGAGGCAGGGGGGCCTCGCTGCGCAGCGGCGCGGGCAGCGCCCGCAGGAGCAGCGCCCCGAGGGTGAGCCAGACCAGCCTCGTGCCGGTCTGGTGGAAGGGAAAGGCGAAGAAGGCCGCCACGAGCAGCGCGATCAGTCCCGCCAGGGCCGCGAGCACGACGCCCTCCTCCTGCGACTCGGACCGACGCAGGGCGGAGAAGCGCCAGGCGACCGGAACGACGATCGCGAGCAGGAAGCCCAGCAGCAGCAGCCCGCCGAAAA
>JBFIHP010000466.1:0-3577 GCA_041601735.1 Planctomycetota bacterium
CTTCTCGGTGCCCCGCGACTGGACCGGTGCGATGAGACGGCCGTTGATGACGATCGGTCGGCCGATCACGCCCGCCTGGTAGACGCTCGAGTCGCGTCTGGCATTCGAGAAGCCGTAGCTCGGTTCGATGGTCTCGCCGGTCTTCGTGTTGTGGAAGGCGATGCGGGCGCCGCAGGCGACGATCCAGTCCTTCCAGGGGCCGACGAGGTAGCGATAACGGTTCTGGCGGCTGCGCTCGAGGCCGGTCTCGATCGGCTCGCCGCTGCGCAGATCGACCGCGATGACCTTCTGGCAGTCCATCGGCGCGAAGTAGACCCGGTCGCCGACGACGATGGGCTTCTGGTTGGTCCAGGCCGGGGCGCGTTCGTGCACCCGGGTGTCGAAGCGGGTCTGCCGCGGGATCTTGATCTGCGGGTACTCGACGGTGAAGCGCAGCGTCCCGAGCCTGGCATCGACGGCCGCCACCACGCCGATGTTCGTGCTGTGGTAGATGACGCCGTCCTTCTCGACGAGCTCGCCGGAGATGGCCTCGCGGACCCGGTTGCCGAACATGTTCTGCTCCATCTGACCGGTGCAGATGAAGGTCGTCCAGAGGAGCGAACCGTCGCGGCGGTCGAAGCAGCAGAGGTACTGGTGGTAGCTGGTATGGAAGCGCGAAGCCGCCACGAAGAGCTTGTCGCCGATCACCAGGGGATTGCTGTTGATGTTGAGCTCGGCGACGAGCTCGGTCTCCTCGGCGGTCCGACCGCGATGGCGGTAGTGCTGCCAGAGCACCCGTCCGGTGGCGGCGTCGAGCGCGATGAGCTGGCGGTGGGGGATCTGCAGCTGGGGCGTGAAGGTCCAGATCCGTCGCTCGGCCTCGAGCGGGGTCTCGAGTGCGGTGTAGACCGCGTTGCCCGCGACCGTGAGCGGGAAGGTCAGGGAGCGGTTCGGGCGGGCCTGCGCATGCGCGACCCAGCTCTGATCGGCGCTGGTCCAGCGCAGCTGCTTCGAGAAGATCTCGTAGCACGAGACCGAGACCCCGTTGGTCACGTAGATGCTGCTGGTGTCCATCACCGGCTGAACCGGGTTCCAGGGGATCTCGCTCGCGGGCGCGTCCTCGCCGAAGTCCTCGAGCCGCGAGGCCGCGTCGCTCGATCCGGACTTCATGTCGTAGACCTCGGACCAGCGCTCTTCCTTGAAGAGGTCGGCCTTCGGGCTCGGGCGCATCTTGCGGCCACCGATCTTGCGCCGGAGCTCTTCGAGGTGACGGTCGAGCAGCGCACCGAGCGGCTCGGGATAACCCGCCATCTCGATGCGGCGCTCGCGCAGCTCGGGACCGATCTCGACGGCCAGGGCTTCGAGGCGGTCGAGATCTTCGAGCAGCCTGGAGGCGATGACGAGAGTCGCGAGGACGGAGGCTGCGTCCTCGGCGTCGTCACCGTAGATCTCGCGGTGCAAGAGGGTGAGCCAGACGACGTCGTGCAGCTCGCCCCGTTCCAGCTGGATCGAGATCGCGGCGAGGAGCGCCTTCCTGCCGAATGAGGTCTCGAGGTAGCGGACGTAGACGGACTTCAGGACCTCCGGGTCCTGTTCGGCCAGGCCCCGCTGGTAGAGCTCCCGGGCGTAGGGATCAAAGACCCGGCGGTAGGCCGCGAGACCCTCCGGCGGCAGCTTCCGGATGAAATCGTTGCAGTACTCGCGGATGCCGACGAAGCGACCGCTGTCGGTCGAGAGCGCCTTGGCGCCGTGATCGTCGATCGTCTCCTGGATGAGCCGCGCGGCGCGTTCGTATTCGCCTGCCTCGACGTCCTTCGTCGCACGCTCCAGGTTCTGCTCGGCGAGCCTGCTGCCGGCGACCTGGGTCTTGCTCCGGAAGTACTCGGTCGGGTCCTCGGGGCCGTACCACTGGGCAAAGAGCGGTCCGGACGCTGCGAGAGCGAGGAGGAGGGCGATCAGGATGCGAGTCGTTGCCGTTTTCATCATGCCATGTTGTAACGTCGTCTGAGGAGCCACTCGGCGGTGAGCAGCACGAGAGGAACCAGGGGCAGCCAGGGCCGGCTCTTCAGCGGCTGGCTCGTGACCGAGCTGCGGCGCGTGGTGTCGGCCTTCAGGCGGGCGAGCAGGTCGCCAGTCGCCTGCAATTCGAAGTGCGCACCGCCGCTCTTCTTCGCCACGCTCTCGAGCAGGGCGGCGTCGGTCGCGGTGTCCTGGCGCTCGGGGTCGATGTAGCGCAGCTCGAAGCTGATCGGGGCGTAGCGCGCCCCGGTCAGGCCCTCGGGGCCGACGATCCAGGCCTCGTACTGGCCGAAACCGGAGGGCTTGAAGGACCAGCGATACTCACCGTCCTCGGCCTTCTCGAATTCGACCATCCTGGCCGGCGCATCCGGCGCCGTGATCATCACGCGCTGGGTCGGGGCGGTCTCGGGGTCGAAGTTCTTGTCCTTCACGAAGGCGGTCAGCTGCACCGTCTCGCCCTGGCGGTACTCGGAGGCGTCCGAGAGCAGCTTGTAGCGCTTCGAGCCCCGATAGAGATGGGCCCGGGCGAGGTAACGGATCACGTTGCCCCAGAAGCGGTTGAAGTCGTAGGGGCCGATCAGGTGGAACCAGCGCCAGGTCTCGTCCACGGCCGAGAAGAAGACCGGTCCGTCGCCGTAGCTGCCCACGACGAAGATTGGATGGTTGCCGAAGCGGTTGCGCTCGTGGGGGTGGTAGCCCAGGACCTGGGCGGCCGGCTTGGCCTTGCTGACGGGATGCCACCAGCGCAGCTCCATCAGGCCGGCGTTGCGGTCCTCCCAGACGGCCAGGTTCCTGGCCGGGTCCTCGCGCAGCTGCATGATCGGATGATTGCGGCCCAGCGCGGTGAGCTTGGGCTTCCACTCGTCCACGTAGTTCTTGAGCGGACCGCCGTCCTCGATGGTCGCGCTGAGCTCGACGGGGAGGATGTCCTCGATCGGCGAGTCGAGGAACGCCCGGGGCAGCCAGCCGTCGCCGCAGATCGCGGCGAAGCCGCCGCCGTTCTCGACGAAGCGCTCGATGTTCTCCAGGATCGTCCGGGTCTGCTCGGGCGTCGGCGCGAGCAGGTTCGGATCGACGTCGCCGAAGATGAGGACGTCATACTCGTCCAGGGCCGCGAAGTCGCGGGGAAACTCCCGGATCGGGCGCATGCCGGGGACCGGCGTGAACTCCTGGATGAAGTTGGGCTCGGCCGAGAGCAGGAGACAGTGGGCCCGAAAGGCCTGATCGCCGCGCACGAGGTAGTCCTTGAGCCGGCGGTACTCCCAGCGCGGGAAGGTATCGACGTAGAGCACCCGCAGGAGGTCGTCCTTCACCGTGACCGAGTGCTTGCGGCTGTTGTTGCGCCGGTTCTCCTCGTTCTGGTCGGTCGAGACCGTCACGGTCAGGCTGTAGCTGCCGGCGGGGCGATCGACCGGGATGTCCACCACGAGATCCTGGTCGCCCTCGACGTCCTCGAGCTTCTTCTGGAGCGGCGGGGTCCAGTTGCGGCCGTCCTGATCGACGACGGTGACGTTGGTCCAGATCTGACCGAAACCGCGATTGCGGACCGTGAGCTCCATCCGCAGGGTGTTGCCCTTCA
>JBFIHP010000467.1:0-3564 GCA_041601735.1 Planctomycetota bacterium
CCACTTTCCCGACAGCACCTGAAGCCGGCGCTCCAAGACCTCGGCGCTCCGGTCAGGGCTTGCGGACGAGGATCGCGAGCGCGCCGATCTCCTCGCGAAACTCGCGCTGGGCCTCGCGTTCGTCGGCCGGGAGATCGGCGGCGACGGGCCGCGGGTCGAGGCAGCGCAGGCTCTCGACGAACTCGAAGCCGGCCTTCTCGAAGCACGCCCGCCACTCGGCCTCGGAAAGCAGCTCCATCGGGATGCCCATCATCTCCGGCCAGCCGTGGCAGTGCGGGTTCTCGCGGTAGAAGTCGGTGCAGAAGCAGAGCGTGCCGCCGGGCGCGAGCACGCGGGCGATCTCGACCAGCGCGCGCTCGAGGTCCTCGGCGTAGTAGAGGGCCTCCATGCTGAAGGCATGATCGAAGGCGCCGTCCTCGAAGGGCAGCTCCTCGAAGGCGGCCTCGACGAAGTCGATCCCCTCGCGGCCCTGGCTCAGCGCCTTCGCCTTGGCGATCATCTCGGGGGCGATGTCCACGCCGACGGCCTCGCCCGCGTCGCCGAGGCAGGCGCGGAGCCAGCGCGTCGCCCAGCCGTTGCCGCAGCCGAGATCGAGGGCCCGATCGCCGGGCTCGAGCGGGATCATCTCGAGGGCCTGCTCGGCCCGCGGCAGATGTCCCGTCTCCATGCCCTCGTCACGGCCGCGTCTGGCCCAGTCGTCGAAGATCTCGCGCGTCTTCTCGATCATGTCGGCTCACCTCCGCGCGAGGGTATCGACCCGCGGCGCGGGCAACAAACCCCGAGTCCGCACCGGTCGCGGGCTCACCTCGCGCGGTCGGGCCCCGCCGGAACCGGCGGGCGCAGCGTCGGACTCTCCTTCTCGAGTTCGTCGAGGAGGTGATCGATGGCGCGGTCGAGGATCGGGTGCTCGCCGCGCGCGATGCGACCCGGATCGTCCACGACCTCGATGTCCGGCGCGACACCCTCGGCCTCGACGGCCCAGCGGCCCTCGGCATCGACGAAGGCGAAGGAGGGCACCTTGATGCGACCGCCGACCACGAGCCCGGGCTCGAAGGAGATGCCCACGAGGCCGCCCCAGGTGCGCGTGCCGATGAGCGGCCCGCCGCCCAGCTTCCGGTAATACCAGGGGAAGGCGTCGCCGCCGGACGACGAGTAGCCGTTGATGAGCATCACGCTCTTGCCGGCGTAGGAGAGACCCGGAGTCGGATAGAGCTCGGTCGAGCGCCGGGCCCAGTAGTTGAGGGGCTTCGTGGTGAGGACCTGCGCCATGCGGTCGGGGATGAAACCGCCGCCGTTGTAGCGATCGTCGATGATCAGGGCCTCCTTCGAGCGGGCGTAGGCTCGGATGCCCTCGTAGAAGCGCCGGTGTCCCTCGACCGAGGTGTTGGGCACGTGGATGTAGCCGATGCGTCCGCCGGAGCGCTCCTCGACCCGGGCGCGATTGGCGGCCACCCAGTCGATGTAGCGCAGCGCGCCCTCCGAGGACGTGGGCTCGATCACGACGTCGCGGGCGTCGTCGGTCATCGGACTCGAGGCCACGCGCAGGGTCACGCGCCGGCCCACCTTGCCCTCGAGAAGGCGGTAGGGGTTGTCGTCGAGCGCCAGCGGGACGCCGTCGATCGCGAGGATGTAGTCGCCCTCCTTCACCTCGACGCCGGGCGCGCGCAGGGGGTTCCGGCCGGCGGAGGTCCAGTTCTCGGCGGCGAAGATCCGACCGATGCGATAGCCGTCCTTCTCGGCGACGAGCTCGCAGCCGAGGCAGGCCGAGACCCGGCGCTCGACGCTCGGCTCCTCGCCGCTCTGCACGTAGGCGTGGCCGACGTTCAGCTCGGCGATCATCTCGCCGAGGATGTAGTCGAGGTCGCTGCGGTGGGTCATGTGATCGAGCAGGGGCTCGTAGCGCTTGCGCATCGCGAGCCAGTCGACCTGGTGCAGCTCGGGGTCGTAGAACCAGTCACGCACGATACGCCAGGCGTCGAAGAACATCTGGCGCCACTCGCGCAGCGGTTCGATGCGCAGGCTGATGCCGTCGGCGGAGAGCGGCGAGGCGCCGCGCTTCTGCCCGGGCTTGCGGGCCGCGATGTGCAGCTTGCCTCCGGACGAGTAGGCGAGCTTGTCCTCGCGAGCGGCGGAACGATAGGAGCCGACGCCCTCGAGGACGGTCTTGGCCTCGCGGTTGTCGAGGTTGAAGAGCGCGAGGTCGCCGCCGCGACGCATGAGCAGGCCGTTCTTCTCGCCCTGCAGGGCGCCGTAGCGGCCGGAGGGCAGCGGCAGGACGATCTCGCGCTCCCGGAGGCCGTCCCAGTCGATGACCAGCGTCTCCTCCTCGCTCCCCTCGTCGTCCTTCTTCTCCGGCTTCTCGCCGCCGTCCTTCGGCTTCTCCTCCTTGGGCAGGGGCTCCTCCTTGGTCGTGGGCACGAGCGGCGAGGCCTGATCGCGCTGCAGGAGGAGGCCGTAGACCCGCTGCTCGAAGCCGAGCTCGCCATAGTCGAAGTCGCGGGCCGAGACGAACCAGAGATAGCGACCCTGGGGATCGAAGGCCGGAGACGAGTCCCTCCAGTCGTCGCCGGTGACCTGCCGCACGGGGCCGCCCTCGCGACCGACGACGAAGACCGAGGACAGACCGTTGGCGCCGCCCTTCACGTAGGCGAGCTGCGAGGAGTCGGCCGACCAGGAGAGCTGCGAGACCGCGCCGAACTCGCCGCGATCGACGCCGCGCGCCTCGCCGCCCGCGACCTCGACGAGACGCAGGCGCCCGGCCTTGTCGGTGAGCGCGAGCGTCCGGCCGTCGGGCGAGAACTCGAAGTCGAGGATCCAGGCGCC
The DNA here is from genome assembly GCA_041601735.1 of Planctomycetota bacterium. Classification (GTDB taxonomy): domain Bacteria; phylum Planctomycetota; family DRQF01; genus JACKGY01. The sequence goes on from JBFIHP010000467.1 coordinate 2,824, forward strand.
CGTGCCCGCGGTGAGCTGTCGCTCGACGTCCTCGCTTCCGGCCGCCATCGACCAGATGGAGCCGTCGCATTCGAAGACGAGTCCCTGCGCGCCGCGGCTCGGGAAGGTGACGTCGCGGTCCTCGAAGGTCGTGATCCGCCGCTCCTCGCCGGTCGCGAGGTCGTGGGCCCAGATGTTGAGGGTGCCGCTGCGGTCCGAGACGAAGTAGATGCGGTCGCCGAGCCAGAGGGGCTGCGAATCGGTGCCCTTCCAGCTCGTGAGCTTGCGGGCCTCGTCGCGCTCCAGATCGTAGATCCAGACGTCCTGGGCGCGCCCGGCGCGGTAGCGCTTCCAGGTCCGCCACTCGCGGCTGATGATGCAGTAGGCGAGCTGCGTCCCGTCGGGGGAGAGCGACGCCGGCCCGCCCTCGGGGATCTGCAGCGGCTCCTCCAGGCCGCCGTTCCACGGGTCGACCCAGAAGTAGCGCGAGATGCGCTGCCCGTACGGCGTGCGGTTGGCGCGGACCAGGAGCTTCTGCCCGTCGGGCGACCAGTCCAGCGGCAGGTGGTCGTAGCCGCCGCGCGGCGGCATGTCGCCGACGTCGGGGTAGTGCGTCAGCTGGCGCGGCACGCCGCCCTCGTAGGGCACCAGCCAGATCTGGCGCGTGCCGCTGTACTCGCCCGAGAAGGCGATCCACTCGCCGTCGGGCGAGATGCGCGGGAACAGCTCGAAGCCCTCGTCGAAGCTCGTGATGCGCCGCGC
>JBFIHP010000468.1:0-3563 GCA_041601735.1 Planctomycetota bacterium
AGATCGAGAATTGGCCGGTCTCGGCGCCGGCAGGGCGCCGAGGCGGCTCCTGCAGCTTTGCATATAGACTTGGACTCGAAGAGGACAGTCTGTAGGCTTCGCGCGTACCCGATCGGGTCCTCGGACCCGAAGACGGTAGCACGGGGCCACGAGTTAGGACGCATCCAGCGTCCGGAGCCGTCGGCCGCCGCGCTACTCGTCATGAACAGGTGTTTGCCGTTTCATGCCCGAGCGCCGCTTCGCCTTGATTCACGACCGCCGGCTGGACGATGAGGGAAACCGGGGGAAAAGCAGGCAGAAACGGGCCGATCACGGCCCTCAGAAGGACAGGATGAGCCTCGAACTGTCGATCATCGTGCCGGTCTACAACGAGGAGGAGGCTCTGCCCCGCCTCGAGGAGGAACTCCAGGAGGTGATGCACCTCCTTCCGGAGCGGACCGAGGTGATCCTGGTGGACGACGGTTCGACCGATCGGTCCTTCGAGATCCTGACCGCGATGACGAGGCGGCGGCCCTGGGCGGTCGTCGTCCGGCTGGCCACCAACTTCGGCCAGACCCAGGCGATGGCCGCCGGGATCGACGCCGCCCGCGGCGAGGTGCTGGTCTGCATGGACGCTGACCTCCAGAACGACCCCCGCGACATCCCGCGCCTGCTCGACAAGATGGAGATGGGCTTCGACATCGTCAGCGGCTGGCGCCGCGACCGGAAGGACAAGTTCGTCAGCCGTCGGCTGCCCTCGATCTGCGCCAACTGGCTCATCGGCCGGATGCTGGGCGTCAAGATCCACGACTACGGCTGTTCGCTGAAGGCCTACGACGCCCGGATCATGAAGTCGCTGCATCTCTACAGCGACATGCACCGCTTCCTGCCGGCACTCGCATGGAAGTGCGGCGCCCGGGTGACCGAGATCCCGGTGAACCACCGGCCCCGCGAGTACGGCACCAGCAAGTACGGGCTCTCGCGGATCTTCAAGGTCTTCATCGACATCATCGTCATCAAGATGATCGTCGACTTCTCGAGCCGACCCGCCCACTACTTCGGAGTCATCGGCTCCATCTTCCTCATGGCGGGGCTCGTCGTGCTGCCCTTCTTCGTGCTCAACCTCGTGGCCGACTATCGCACGAATCTCGTCCTGCCCAGCGTGCTCATCCTGGTCGGCGTCACGGCGCTCTACTTCTTCCTCATGGGCGCGCTCGGCGATCTGATCGTCCGCGTCGGCCGCCATGACGCCACCGAATACGCCCGCTCGACGGCGATGGAGCTGGGCTGATGAACCGCGCCGCCACCACACAGGATGCGCAGGACGAGCTGGCGGATCTCCCGCTCGCCTACGAGTTCGACGTCAGCCTGGTCGTGGTCGCCACCAACGTCGAGGTCGATCTCGTCTCCTTCGGCGAGATGATCGATTCGTTCCGCCGCGTCTTCCACGAGAACAACCTGAAGGCCGAGTTCATCGTCGTCGATGACGGCGTCGGCGGCCCCTTCTTCGAGGCCCTCCAGGTCCTGAATCGCGAGGTGCCCGACTTCCGCGTGATCCGTTTCCGCCGAACCTTCGGCGAGTCGGTCGCCCTGCGCATCGCCACCGAGCGGGCACGCGGCGAGTTCATCCTCACCAACACCTGGTACATCCAGGTGAAGCCCGAGGCGGCGCTGGACGTCATCAAGCGGCTCCGCGAGGGCGCCGACTTCGTCGCCGCCAGCCGGACGCCGCGGATCGACTCGATCCTGGCCCGTCTGCAGAGCTGGTTCTTCAACGTCCTGACCCGCTGGCTGACGAAGGTCTCCTTTCACGACCTCAACTGCTCGTTCCGCGGCTTCAAGAAGCACGTCATCGACGCGATCCACTTCCACGGCGATCTCTTCCGCTTCGTGCCGGTGCTCGCGGTCGGACAGGGATTCCGGGTCGAGGAGATCCCGGTTTTGCACGTGGCCGAGAAGGGACCCAGCACCTTCCTGAACGTCAGCCTCTACATCCGGCGCGTTCTCGACGTCTTCAGCCTCTTCTTCCTGATGAAGTTCATCCGCAAGCCGCTGCGCTTCTTCGGCCTGACCGGACTCACGCTCTTCTTCGTCGGCTCGCTGCTCTCGGGCTGGGTCGCCTACCAGAAGTTCTTCCAGGACATCGGAGCGGTCGATCGCCCCGCGCTCGTGCTCGGCGTCCTCTTCATGGTGCTCGGGCCGATCCTGCTGTCCATCGGCCTGATCGGCGAGATCATCATTTTCACGCAAGGCAAGACCTTGTCGGACTACCACATCGGGACCATCCTGAGCGGACGGGACAAGGTCGAGGGAGCAGGTGAAGACGACGACAGAAGGTGATCAACGGCCGGCCGACACGTCGGGCGCGACTCGGGTCGAAGCCTTCGCGCCCGAGATGAGCGCGGACTGGGAGGCCTTCGTGGACTCCCGGCCCGAGGCGACGCTCTTCCACGGGCAGCGCTGGCGCGACGTGATCCTCCGCACCTTCAAGCACGGCGACCGGTCGCTCGTGGCGCGCCGTGGCGACCGCGTCGTCGGCGTCCTGCCGCTCTTCGAGGTCTCGTCGATCTTCTTCGGGACCTCGCTGATCTCGGTACCCTTTGGCGTCTACGGCGGTCTGCTCATCGAGGACGAAGAGGCGGGGCGCAGTCTGATCGAAGCGGCAGGCGAGGTCGCGCGGAAGCGGAAGGCGAAGTACGTCGAGCTGCGCCACCTCGAGCGGCCTCTCGAGGGCCTGCCGACGACCGACATCTACTTCACCTTCATCGCCGACGTTCCAGAGGATGAAGAGGGCTGCCTCCAGCGCATCCCCCGCAAGGGCAGGGCGGAGGTCCGCAAGTCCCTGGCCGACGAGAGCCTCTCCTTCGCCATCGATGAACTCGACCTGAAGGAGTTCCACCGGCTCTTCTCGATCAACAAGCGGAAGCTCGGCTCGCCGCTCTTTCCCTCGAGCCTCTTCTGGCACGTGCGGAACATCTACGGGGAGGATGTCTCGATCCTCTCGGTCAAGCGCGAGGGCAAGACGATCGCCGCGGTGATGTCCTTCATCCATCGCGACGTGATCATGCCCTACTACTCGGGCACGGCGCCGGGCGCCGAGCAGTTCCGCGCCAGCAACTACATGTACTACCAGCTCATGGTCTGGGCCTCGAAGCGGGGCCTGAAGCGCTTCGACTTCGGCCGGAGCCGAGAGAACACCGGCGCCTTCTCCTTCAAGAAGCACCAGGGCTTCGAACCCACGCGGCTCTCCTACGACTACGTCCTGAACACGGCCGCCGAGGTTCCCTCGCTCAACCCCTCGAATCCCAAGTACCAGCTCGCCAAGAAGGCCTTCGCCACGATGCCCATCTGGATGGCCCAGAAGCTCGGCTCCTGGCTGGTCAAGCGCGCCCCCTTCTGACCCCGAAGGCGTCAGACCCAAGACCGCCGCCAACCGCCGATCCGGCGTCAGACGCAGGATCGCCGCCGAACGGCGAATCCGGGTCTGACCCGAATCCGCCGCCAACCGGCGGTTTTGCATCTGACGCCTTGGCGATCGCTTTACCGGAAGGGGTGCTGCGGTTTGAATGCGTTCATGGCTCCAC
>JBFIHP010000469.1:0-3561 GCA_041601735.1 Planctomycetota bacterium
AACCAGTCGAGCAGCTCGAGCTTGGCCCGGTGCCAGTGCCGTTGCACCGGCGGACCCTCCAGGAGGGCCCGGTGCTGGTAGTCGCCGGGGATGGCGATCGCGTCACCCAGGCGGCGCCCGGCGGCCTCGTCGTCTCGATCTTCAGTCACGGCGAGAAGGTAGCACAGTGCCCCCAGGGCGTCAGACGCAAAGCCGCCGCCAGGCGGCGAATTCGGGTCAGACCCGGAACCGCCGGAAGGAGGCGGCGTTGCGTCTGACGCCTCGGGGGTCATGGACTCGGAGGCGGGAGCGACCTACGATCTTCGCGATGAACGGCCCGTCGCGCAGAAAACAGCTGGTCCTGATCTTCCTCGTGCTGGTCGCGGCCGATCTCGTCCTGCTCGCGCCGGCGCTCTTCCGCGCCGACCTCGTGCGTGCGCCCGGCGACCAGATCGCGGCCTCGATGCCCTACGCGCGCGAGAGCGCTGACCTGCCGCCGAAGGCGGCGAATCCCTACCTCTCGGACTGGTCCTACAGCATCCACTCCTGGCAGGTGCTCGTCGGCGATGCCCTGCGCGAGGGGCGACTCCCGCTGTGGAACGAGCGCGCGGGTTGCGGCCAGCCCTTGATCGGCAACATCCAGGCCGAGATCTTCTCGCCCTACCAGCCCCTGAACGTCCTCGCCGCCGATCAGTACGTCGATTGGAAGCAGCTCGCCCAGCTCCTCGCGGCACAGCTCGCCTGCCTCTTTCTGGCCGGGGTCCTCGGGCTGTCGGCGCCCGCCGCGCTGATCATCGCGCTCGGCTACTCCTTCGGGTCCTACATGCAGGCCTGGATGGTGCATCCCGTCGCGGGCAGCGCGGCCTTCGCGCCGGCCATCGTCGCGAGCTTCATCCTCCTCCGGCGCGCCTTCAGCTATCGCCGCCTCGCCGGCGCGGGGCTCCTGATCGGCCTCTCGATCCTCGGCGGGCACGTCGAAAGCACCTTCATGGCCTGCTTCGCCGCCTCGGCCCTGGGCTTCCTCATGGCACGCGAGGGCGAGAAGGGCGCCTCTGCCCTTTTCGGTCGGCTGCGCTTTGCAGGACTCGCCCTTGCCGCCGGCGGACTCGGCGTGGCGCTCGCCGCGGCGACCCTCCTGCCCTTCTTCGACTACTACGATCAGTCGCTGGTCGCCACGATCCGCCTGGCGCAACCCGCGCGCTCGGTCCCGCTCGAGCACCTGCTCGTGCTGCTCGATGCGAAGGCCCTGGGCTTTCCGGTCGATGAGGGCGGCTTCCGCGGCTTCGAGAACTACATCACGACGACGCTCCACGTCGGCCGCGGCCTGCTCGTCCTCGCGATTCTGGGGCTGACGCTCGGGCTCGCCCGGCGCAGCCGCGGAGTCCTGCCGATGGCCTTCATCGCCGCCTCCGGCATCGCGCTCGCGGTGCTGCCGCCGGCCGCGCAGGACCTGCTCGACTTCTTCCCCGTCAACCTCATGCCGCTCCTGCGCATCCACTACCTGGCGGCGCTCCTCCTGCCGGTGATGGCGGGGATCGGCCTCGACAAGCTGCTCGAGTCGGGTCGGGCCTGGGCGATCGGCACGGCCCTGCTCGCATCCGTCCTCGGCGGGCTCGGGCCGGCCCTGGTCGCTCTGCTCCCGGAGCTCGCCTACGCGCCTCGGTTCGACCCGCTCGGCATCGGCCTCTTCGTCCTGGCCGGACTCGCGCTCGCGACCGCGTCCATCCTGCGCGCGCGACCCGCGGGACGGGTGGCGCTCGCGGTCTTCTGCGCGCTCGCGATCGGCGAGGCCCTGCTGCTCTGGCGGCCCTTCGTCCCGACCGTGGCGACGACGACGCTCCACCCGAGGAGCAGCCTCCTCGATCGACTCGAGGAACGAGAGGTACCGGGTCGACTGCTGCCGGTCGTGCCGAACCTCCCGCCCGAGACCGGTAACCTCCATCGCATCCAGTCGCTGCGGCACTACGACGGCATGGGCCTGACCCGCCTGACCGCGCTCCTGTATCAGGTCGGCGCCTACCAGGGCGTCACCACCGACGCCCCGATCGTCCACGCGCCGCGCGGCATCCTCGATGCCCTCGGGCTGCGCTGGACGCTCACCGACTTCGACCCGGAGCGCGCGGTCGGTCGCTACGGCGAGAGCTTCGTCACGGCCGGCGCCGAGACCAGCCGTGACTTCGTCTCGCTCAGCGGCGCCGAGATCGAGTTCCTGGTCTTCCGCGCCGATCGCGGCCCCGTCCCCGCGGGCGCCCTGAGCTTCGAGGTGAACGACGAGGAGGGGCGATCGATCCGCCACTCCTTCCTCGAGCCGGACGCCGAGCTCGCCGAGGATCCGGAGCTCGGACGCTTCCACCGCGATCGCGACCCGGCCCTCGCCGCCTACATCCGTCGCGCCGAGGGCATCCAGGGCGGACCGCACCACCACGTCGCCTACCGGATGGCGACGACCGGCTCGCGGTCCACGATCCGGTTGCGCGTCGCGGACGACGCCCCGGAGATGGTCGTCCAGGTCCTCGCCCGCGCGGCCCTCGACTCCGTGTCCCGCTTCGAGCATCGCGGCCTGCACCTCGGCGAACGCGCGAGCGCCCTCCCGATGCTCCACGTCTCGGCGAGGCAGCTCGTGGTCGAGAACCTCGAGACCGCGATCACGACGATGGCCCAACCCGGCTTCGATCCGTCGGCCGCGACCGTCCTGGAGTGTCGCCCGGAGTTCCTGAGCGAGGTGCAACCTCGCGAGACGACCGAAGCGATCGACTTCGATCGACCGCGCCCCGACGAGATCCGCTTCCGGACCGACTTCGCGCGGCCCTCCGTGGTCGTCTTCGGCGAGGTTCTTGCCCGCGGCTGGGAGGCCCGCGCGGGCGGCAAGCTGCTCGAGATGGCCCCGGCCAACGTCGCGGCGATGGCCATCCGCGTCCCGGCCGGGTCGCGCGAGATCGTCCTGCGCTACCGCCCGACATCGCTGGCCTGGGGCCTGCTCCTGAGCGGGCTCGCGCTCCTCCTCGTCCTGGCCTCGCCCATCGCCGATCGCTGGCGCGCCGGGAGGAATTCCGAGCGCCGAGGTGATGCCGTCCGTTCCGGCACCGAGGAGAGCCCCGATGCGGACTGAAATCGTCGTCGTGATCGTCGTGCTCCTGATCGCCGGCGCCCTGTTCTTCTACTTCGGTTGGCAGTCGGACTCCGACCGGCTGCAACCCGGGCCCCGGACGGATGCTCTCGAGCAGCAACAGGTCCGACGCATGCCTTCGGAACGGCGCGGAGACCTGACCGAAGTGCCGCCGCCCGCGACCACGGAGGCATCCGATGATCGGCCGATCGCATCAGGACCTGACGGCGCCAAGTCACTCGGTCCGAATCCGCGCACGCGCATCCAGGGCCGGGTCATCGACGGCGAGGGCCGACCGGTCCCGGGCGCTCTTCTCGACCTCATCGGGCTCGACGTGGACGATCTCTCTCTCGACGAGCGGCCGGACCGGGGCTCCCGACCAGGCCTCGAGACCCGTGCGGACGAGAACGGCATCTTCGTCTTCGAGGGCTTGCAGTACCCCTCCCGCGTCCTGATCGACGCCCGCGCCCCCGATC
>JBFIHP010000470.1:0-3551 GCA_041601735.1 Planctomycetota bacterium
CCAGGAAGATCGTCGCGAACATCAGGCCGAAGCCGAAGAGCAGCCCGAGCGCGATGCCCCAGGCCTTGCCGTTCAGATGGTTGACGTAGGTCGCCAGATCGTCGTTTTCGTCGTGGGTCATGCCATGGTCTCGGCGCTCAGATGTGGTCCAGAAAGTCCCGGTTGGCTCGAAGGTTGGCCTTGGTCCGGATCACGATGATCCAGACCGCGACGAAGAAGTTGCGCAGGGCCGCCATGAACCAGCCGAAGACGAAGCCGGTCCAGAGCGCCCAGAGGATGCCGATCAGGAGCCCGAGCCCCGTCTCCGGGTCGTAGCCCTTGAAGAAGTTGTACTGGATCAGGTGCAGGTGCTGGCGGTCTTCCGGCCGCGTGGCGTAGACCCAGTGCCAGACCGTCATGAAGGCGAGGGTCAGCGCGAAGGTCACGCCGAAGGCGAAGCCCATCGCGCGCTTCACGAGCGGTGCGAAGGCGAAGCGCACGTTCTTCGGCAGCTCGGCGATCTCTTCGTTCAAGGCAGTACCCATGACGACCTCACTATAGCAGGCGGGAGCCGGAAAGCAGGCCCCTCAGCGACCGCAGGACGCGCCGCCGGGCGACGAAGTTCCTGAAGCGCGAGCTTCCGAAGTTCTCCAGGAGACCCGGCCGGGCGAAGTACCAGGCGTCGATCCGCGGCCGCGCGAGCCGATCGTCGGCCGCGCCGAGCAGGGCGAAGCGCGTCGTCACCGCCCGATCGAAGACCTGGCCCGCCGCCGCCCTGGCTCCATCATCGACATGACCGAAGGGGTAGCAGAAGCTCGTCGGTCGGACGCCCGTCCGCTCCTCGATCAGGGCGGCCGCGCCCGCGGTCTCCTCCTCGAGAGCCCGGGGCGAGAGGCCGCGCATGTCGGGGTGGGTCATCGAGTGGCAGCCGAGCCGCAGGCCCTCCTCGGCCATGCGCCCGAGCTGGTCCCAGCCGAGGAGCGGCAGCGTCGGGATGCCCGGAGTCTCCCGTCCGCCCCAGCGATTGTCGCCGCCCACCAGGCCGGCCACCACGAAGAGCGTGACCGGAAGGCTCCGTTCCTTCAGGCGCGGCCAGGCCTCGGTCGCGAAGTTCGCGAAGCCGTCGTCGAAGGTCAGCGCCAGGGTCGCGCCCTCCGGCTCCCGATCGAGGTCCTCGAGCGCCTCGATCCGCGTGTCCGAGGCGACCATCCAGTCCAGGTGCCGCTCGAAGGCCGCCGGCCGGAGCGAGATCGGCGAGCCGCTGTCGTCGAGCGAGTGGTAGGTCAGGATCGCCCGGTCGTCGTTCACCTCCCGAAGCTCCCCCTCCGGATCCGCGCCCTCTGGTCGGCGAGGACGTCGGCGATGATCTCGTCGAGGGAGGTCTCGGGCTGGAAGTCGATCGTCGCGAGGAGGCGACTCGTGTCGGGGATCCGCCGCGGCATGTCCTCGAAGCCCTCGGTGTAGGCCTCCTCGTAGGGGATCATCTCGATCGGCGAGTTCGACGAGCAGGCCGTCTTCACCCGCTTCGCGAGCTCGAGGATGCTGACCTCCTCGCGGGCGCCGATGTTGAAGACCAGGCCCCGCGCCGCCTCGCAGTCGATGAGGCGCACCACGGCCTCGACCGCGTCCTTCACGTGGCCGAAGCAACGGCTCTGGCTGCCGTCGCCGTAGACCGTGATCGGCGCGCCCTCGAGGGCCTGCCGGGCGAAGTTGGGCAGCACCATGCCGTAGCGGCCGGTCTGCCGCGGTCCCACCGTGTTGAAGAAGCGCAGGATCGTCACCGGCACGCCCTTCTCGGCCTGGTAGGCGAGGCCGAGCCACTCGTCGAGCGCCTTCGAGCAGGCGTAGGCCCAGCGCGAGCGGCTCGTGGCGCCCAGCGAGATGTCGTCCTCCTCCTGGAAGGGCACCTTGGCGCTCTTGCCGTAGACCTCGGAGGTCGAGGCGATCAGGACCGTCTTCTGCTTCTTGGCCGCCGCCGCGAGCACCACCTCGGTCGCGCGCACGTTGGTCTCGATCGTATGAACCGGGCGCTCGACGATGAGGCGTACGCCCACCGCCGCGGCGAGGTGGACGACGAGGTCGGCGCGATCGACGAGCTCCGAGCAGAGCTCGACGTCGAGGCAGGAGCCCACCCGGAGCTGAAAACGATCGTGCTCGCGGATCGCGTCGAGGTTGGCGGCCTCGCCGGTCGAGAGGTCGTCGAGCACGATCACCTCGTCACCGCGCGCGACGAGGCGCTCGGCGAGATGCGATCCGATGAATCCGGCGCCGCCGGTGATCAGGACTCTCATGAGCCGGTTCTCTCCAGTTTGTCGAGCAGGGCGCGATCGCCCCTTCGCGCCGCCGCCCGGGCGACGATCTCCAGGTAGCGCGGCAGGACGGCGCTCTCCGACCAGTATCGCCGAAAGGCCTCTCTTCCGCTCGTTCCGAGTCGCGATCGCAGGCCGGGTTCGCGCGCGAAGGCCTCGAGCGCGGCCTCGAGTTCGGTCTCGTCGGCGAAGAGCAGGCCGCCGCCGGCCTTCTCGACGATCTCCGGGAAGGGACCCAGGCGTCTCGCGATGACCGGCGTTCCCTGGCGCATGCTCTCGATCAGGATGATGCCGAAGGTCTCGTAGCAGACCGAGGGCACGACGAGGGCCTGGGCATGGCCGTACCAGCGGGCGAGCTCCTCGGGCGCCACCCGGCCCAGGAAGCGGATGTTCGGCGAGCCTGCCGCGAGGTCGCGGAGCGCGGCCGCGTGCTCGCCGTCGCCGGCGATCACGAGTTCGAGATCGGCGCGCCGCCGGAAGAGGGGGATCACCTCGTCGAGGCCCTTGATCTTCTCCAGCCGTCCGACGAAGAGGAAATAGGGCCGTTCATGCGGGCTCGCGTCCTCGCGAGGTCGCTCCTCTCCGGCCTCGAGGTCGGGGAGGAAGTAGGGGAGGACCTCCATCTCGCGCCCGAAGCCGAACTCCGCGTGCTTCCGCCGCGAGAACTCGCTCATGGCGATGAAGGCGTCCACCTCCTCGGCCGCCCGACCGAGCAGCCCGGTCCGGCGCCAGAGCTGCGGCGGTCGCTTGTGGCGGAGCACGCAGCGCAGGCATTGCTTCTCCTCGCAGCGCTCGCGACCGTGCCGCCAGAGGACGTGGCTCTCGCAGACGAGCCAGTGCTCGTGGGCCATCATCAGCTTGGTCTGGCGGCCGAAGCGGAAGATCCCGGGGCCGCCGACCAGCGAGATGTTGTGGTAGTTGACCAGATCGTAGCCGCCGCTCTCCGCCAGCTCCCGGAGCCGGCCGCGGTGCATGACCGGACGGCCGAGCTGCTGGGTCAGGAGCAGGGAGAGCCGGCCCAGGCCGCTCGAGAGCCCGATGACCTCGACGCCCTCGGGTTCGTCGTAGCCCCGCTCGGGCTCGCGACCGGCGAGCGCCCGATAGGCGTCGGCCTCGTGGACGACGGTCACCTCGTGACCGCGGCGCGCGAGCGCGCGGACGAAGCGCTGGATGCCGATCCCGTCGCCGCCGAAGTTGAAGGGCGGATAGAAGGTCGTGACCATGCAGAAGCGCCGGCTCATGCGGCCCACCGCTCCAGGAGCC
>JBFIHP010000471.1:0-3549 GCA_041601735.1 Planctomycetota bacterium
GTCGCCGTAGCCCAGGTCGTCGGCGAGGATGAAGACGATGTTGGGGGGCGTCTCGTTCTGGGCCGCGAGCGCGGACGCGATCGAGAGGAGCAGGACGACGACGGGGGCGCTCGGATTTCGCACGATCTTCCTCGTACCGGGACGACGGGGTCGGGCGCAGCGCGAGGATGCCGCCCGCGCGCAGCGAGGTCGGCGATCATACACCCTTCTCGTCGCGGCCCGGAAGCCCGGCCGCAACCATCGACCATCCGGGCTCGCTGCGTGTAGGATTCAGGCGCCGAAGGAGGCCTCATCCGGCCGACTCGTCGATCCTCCCGGCCCCGCGAGCGGAGCGAAGATGCCTCTCAACCTGATCAGCTTCCTCCTGGCGACGATGACCGTGGCCGTGGTCACGACCTTGATGGTCCGCCGGATGCGGCACTCGAGCGACGCCGTCGAGGACTTCTTCATCGGCGGGCGCTCGCTCGCCTGGCCCATCGTGGCGGGCTCGCTCCTCCTCACCAACATCTCGACCGAGCAGCTCGTCGGTCTGAACGGCGCGGTCTACAAGGACGGCAACCTCGTCGGCATCGCCTGGGAGGTCCTCGCCGCCTTCGCGATGATCGCGACGGCGCTCCTCTTCCTGCCGCGTTACCTGCGCGGCGGCTTCACCACGACCCCCGGCTTCCTCGAGGATCGCTACGACGCGACGACCAAGCGTCTGGTCTCGGCGCTCTTCCTCTTCGGGTACGTCTCGGTCCTTCTGCCGGTCGTCCTCTACACCGGCTCGCTGGCCCTGAAGACGATGTTCGGTCTCGACGACATCCCGCTCTGGATGATGGTCATCGGCATCGGCGCCCTCGGCAGCGCCTACGCCATCGTCGGCGGCCTGCGCGCGGTTGCGGTGAGCGACACCATCAACGGCATCGGGCTCCTGGTCGGCGGCCTCGCGGTTCCCTTCCTGGCGCTCGCCGCGCTCGGGGAGGGCTCGGTCGTGGAGGGCGCTGCGACCCTCTTGCGCGAGAAGCCCGGATCTCTCGCGCCGCTCGCCACCACCAACCGCGCCGGCGACGCGGCCAGCGTGCCCTGGCCGACCCTGCTCACCGGCATCATGTTCATCCAGGTGTTCTACTGGTCCACCAATCACGTCATCGTCCAGCGCGCGATGGCGGCGCGCAGCCTCGCCGACGGCCAGCGCGGCGTGCTCTTCGCCTCGGCCCTGAAGCTCGCGGGCCCGCTCATGCTCTGCCTGCCCGGCATCATCGCGCTGCACATGGTGACCGAGCTCGGCATCGAGAAGGACGATCAGGTCTACCCGGCCATCGTGCGGCACGTGCTGCCGGACTGGTCGCTCGGCCTCTTCGCTGCCGCGATGGTCGGCGCGATCCTGAGCTCCTTCAACAGCGCCCTGAACTCGGCCTCGACGCTCTTCTGCGTCGATTTCTACCAGCCCTTCCTCGGCCGGCGCCGGCCGGAGGGCGAGCGTGCGCGGCAGACCGTCCGCGTCGGCCGCATCTTCGGCCTGACCCTGGCGGTCGTGTCGATGGTCGTGGCGCCGCTGCTGGCCCGGAACGAGTCGATCTTCGCCTACCTGCAGAAGGTCAACGGTCTCTACAGCGTCCCGATCATCGCGATCTTCCTGGTCGGCATCACCTCCGAGCGCGCCCCGGCCTGGGGCGCCAAGCTCGCCATGCTGGTGGGCATCGCCTTCTACGCCCTGTTCACCTTCAAGAGTCCCTGGCCCGATCTGCACTGGCTGCACGGCTACTTCATCAGCACGATGGCGTCGATCCTGGTGCTCCTGGTCGCGGCGCGGATCTCGCCGCGTACCGAGGACGAGATCGCCGCGGCGTCGCGCCCGACCGCGCCGCCGGTCGACATGACGCCCTGGCGATTCGCTCGCCCGGCCTCGCTCGCGATCGTGGTCGCGGCGACCCTCATCTACGTCTCGCTTCAGCTGGCCTCGAAGGGATGAGCGGGCGCGATGGCTCGAGAAGTGGGCCGGCGACGGGCGTCGAGTCCTTCCGCTCGGTCTTCGGGGGAGCGCCGCGCTGGGCCGCGCGCGCTCCAGGTCGCGTCAACCTCATCGGCGAGCACACCGACTACAACGGCGGCCTCGTGCTCCCGATCGCGATCGATCGCGACTGCCTGGCCCTCGCCGCGCCGGGCGACGGGGGCCATCGCATCCACAGCGTCGAGCTGGGTGCCACGGTGGCACTGGACCGCGACCTGGAGTTCCGCGGCCCCGCCGCGTCCTGGGCCGCCTACGTCCGCGGAGTCCTCGCGCTCTTTCCCCGGGAGCTGCCGCCGCTCGACATCCTGGTCTCCTCCGAGGTCCCGATCGGCGCCGGCCTGTCGTCGAGCGCGGCGCTCGAGGTCGCGGTGGCGACCCTCCTCGGTGCGATCAGCGGGGTCGAGATGAGCGGACTCGACCGTGCGCGCCTCTGCCAGGCGGCCGAGCACGGCTTCGCCGGCGTGCCCTGCGGGCTCATGGATCAGCTCGCCGCCGTCGGCGGTCGATCGGGCCATGCCCTCCTCATCGACTGCCGCGACCACGCGGTCCGGCCGATCCCGCTCGACGAGGAGAGCCTCGCGGTCCTCGTCGTGGACACGATGGAGAAGCACGCGCTCGCCGACGGCGCGTATGCGCGGCGCCGCGCGAGCTGCGAGGCGGGCGCGAAGCTGCTCGGCGTCGCGAGCCTCTCGGACCTGAGCGAGGACGAAATCGCGGCTCGCGACCTCGACGCGATTCTCGACCCCGAAGTCCGCGACGCCGTCCTGCACGTCGTCGCCGAGAACCGTCGCGTGCGCGACTTCGTGGCCGCCCTCGAGAAGAACGATCATGCCGGGGCGGGCCGCCTGCTCTTCGAGTCCCATGCCTCGCTCCGCGACCTCTACCGCGTCAGCACCGAGCGGCTCGACTCGCTGGTCGAGGCCTGCGCGTCACTCGGTGAGGCGGGCGGCGTCCTCGGCGCGCGGCTCACCGGCGGCGGCTTCGGCGGAGCCGCACTCGTGCTGGCGAGGAGGGGAGACGAGGCCGCCCTCGGCCGCGAACTCGCGCGCCTCTTCCGTGCGCGCTTCGGTCTCGAGCCCGTGATCCTGCCGGTCCGCGCGAGCGAGGGCGCGAGCGTCCTCGATCTCTCCTCGGTCTGATTCCGGATCTGGAGCGCCAGGCTTGCCTGGCCGTTGGGGGCAGCTTGCTGTCCTCCTTCTTCGATCCGATGGTCGAGGCGACTTCGATCGGAGAGCGAGCTCTCCGAAACAGGCCGAGCAAGCTCGGCGCTCCAAGGCCGCCGACCGCCGCGGACGACCCCGGCGTCCGGGCGAAGCGGGATCCTCACTGCTGAATCACGGTCACAACCAAACCCGATTCCTTCTGACTTGGCAGGCGGGTCCGGGGCCGTAGGCTGGGGAGTCATCATGAAGTCGATCACCACCCCTGTCCTCGCCTTCGTCCTCCTCGCGGCATCGAGCAGCCTCGCGACGCCGAGGGCGCAATCCGAGCCGCAGGCCTTCTCCGCCGCGCTCGACGCCGGGTCCATCCTGCGGGTGGCGAACGCCGTCGCCGAC
>JBFIHP010000472.1:0-3547 GCA_041601735.1 Planctomycetota bacterium
ACGCCGATCGTACCGCCGAACTCGACGCCCAAGCTGCGGCTGATCAGAAAGTAGGCCCCGCCCCCCTTCACGCGCGTGTTGGTGGCGATCGCCGACAGCGACAGGGTCGTGAGTCCGGTGATCACCTTGGCGATCAGGACGATCATCAGGGCCTGCAGGACTCCGGCCTGGCCGACGACGAAGCCGAAGCGCAGGAACATGATCACGCCGAGGATGGTCAGCGTGCAGGGCGTGAAAACGCCGCCGAAGGTCCCGAACTTGACCGGCGCGGAATCGGATCTCTCGGACTGGGGCATTCAGGTCTCCTGACCGGACGACGCGAGCTGTTGGCGGGATGACGGCCGCCAGTGTGCCCGATGGCCCCGGCGCCGCAAGGCACCCGACCCGGGGGCGATCCGCTCGACCCGTCGGCCCGGCAGGGCGATTCCCTGCCCCGCGTCTTCGCGAGTTCGACGACGCCGCCAGGCCTCTCCGCCGGCGGGGCTCGCAGCATCAAATGGTCTTTTTAAGTGTCATCTTGACAGTTATTACCGGCCGTGGCTCATTTATGAAACGTCATTGCCTGTGCCAGCCGAAACGCCGATACTGAGGCAGGTGAAAGTCGCAATCAGGACCACGGGCCAACAAATGGCACACAAGAATCTCAGCGAATCGAGCGATCCCGAGATCATGGCGCGGCTCGGGGCCCGCCTTCGGGCGCTCAGGAAGGGGCGGAAGCTGACCATGATCGAGGTGGCCGAGAAGACCGGTCTGTCGCGGCGCACGGTCAGCCGCGCGGAGCAGGGCGACAACCCCACGCTGGCGACGCTCATCCAGCTCCTGCGGGCCTACGGACGGCTCGGGGCGCTCGAGAGCTTCATCCCGGAGCTCGAGATCTCGCCGCTGGCGCTGCTCGACGGCGCGAGGAAGGGCCGCCGCGATGGCTGAGGTGAGGGCCCATGCCGAGGTGCGCGTCTGGGACCAGCGGGTCGGCGCCGTCGCCGAGCTGGAGTCGGGGCGCATCCTCTTCGAGTACGACCCGGACTTCGCCCGGCGCGGCATCGAACTCTCCCCCGTCCACCTGCCCACGGAACTCGCGGGTCCGCAGAGCTTCGACGAGCTGCGCAACAGCCCGGCCTTCGACGGACTGCCCGGTCTCCTGGCCGATGCCCTCCCCGACGCCTTCGGCAACAAGGTGATCCGCGCCTGGTTCGCCGCGCGCGGTCGCGACGACGATGCGCTCAGCCCCGTGCAGCGCCTCCTCTACGTCGGCGCGCGCGCGATGGGCGCGCTCAGTTTCGAACCGGCCACGGAGCTTCCGCTGCGCGCGGCCGAGAGCCTGCCGCTCGAGCTCTCCGATCTCGTTCGCGACGCCCGTCGCATCGTCGAGGGTGAACCCGAGGTCGCCGTGCCCGAGATCTATCGCATCGGCTCGTCGGCGGGCGGGATGCGTCCGAAGGCGGTCGTCCTCTTCGATCGGGCGACCGGACGCCTGAAGAGCGCCTACGCCGACCGCGGTCCCGACGACGAGCCCTCGATCCTGAAGTTCGACGGCGTCGGCGAGGGCCGCGACGACGACAGCCTCGGCCGGCCGCAACCCTACAACCGGGTCGAGGCCGCCTACGGCGCGATGGCCCGCGCGGCGGGGATCGATGTCGCCGACATGGAGGTCCTCGAGCACGGGGACTACGCGCACCTGCTGATCAGGCGCTTCGATCTCGAAGGCCCGGAGCGCATCCACCAGCACTCGCTCGGCGGCCTCCTGCACGTCGATTACAACCTGCCCGGCGCCTCCTCCTACGAGGAGTACCTCCGGCTCGTCCTCAGGCTCGGCATGGCGGGCGGCGCCGTCGAGCAGGCCTTCCGGCGCGCGGTCTTCAACGTCATGGCCGTCAACCAGGACGATCACGTGAAGAACCTCTCCTTCCACCTCCGCCGGGGCGGCGAGTGGGAGCTCTCGCCGGCCTACGACCTCACCTTCGCCAAGGGACGGGGCTTCACCAGACGCCACCAGATGCGCCTCGCCGACAAGACGGAGGGCATCCTCGATGCCGACCTGCTCGAGCTGGCGCGGCAGTTCGGCATCAAGCGGGCCGGGCGCATCCTCGCCGAGGTCCGCGCGGCCCTGCGCGACTTCGCGAGCTTCGCGGCGGCGACCGGGGTGCCGGAAGACACGTTGACGCTCGTCGCGGCCGAGCTGGCAACGCGCGAGGCGCAGATGACGGGCTCCTGAGCACCGATCAGACCGAGTAGAGCGGGTGCACCGGAAGTCCGTGGGCCCGGGCCGCGCGGGCGCAGAGCCGGGCGTAGACGGAGGCGAAGGCCTGGCCGTCCTGTTCGCGGGCCGCGGAGGCCGTCATGCGGTAGCTCAGGACCTCGAGATCGCGGCCATCCTCGACGAGACGCACACGCAGCTCGATCCGTCGGTAGTAATCCGGGAGGTCCTCGAAGGCGTCGAGGGCCCGCAGCATCCGCGCGTCGATGCGCCAGACCAGGCCGTGAACGATCTCATCTTCAGCCGGCTCGATATCCGCGTGCCGGCGCTCGCGCAGACCCCAGCCCTCGAGCCGGGCCGCGCCGACGGGCTCCGCGCGGCCGCCGTGCCCCCGCATGACGGCGGCGCTCATGTTGCTGCCGTAGGCGAAGTAGAGCAACGAGGCGTCGGTCACTCGTAGCGACCGTAGACCGCGTTGGTCAGCAGTACCAAGGGCGGATTGGGATTTCCGGCGAGGACCTGCAGACCATAGGACCAACCCGGAAAGGCGACGGGCGCCGCGACCAGCGCCACGAGCTGACCGGCCGAATGCGTGAAGCAGTACTGGTCGGGGTAGAACTGAGGTGCGAAGCCATTGCCGACCACGCCGAGGTAGGCCGGGAGTCCGCTCGCCGGATCGACGGCGCCGCCGATGTCGAGCTGTCCGACCGCAGCGAAGGTCGCCGCGGCGGGGTTCGGCACGCCGCGCAGGAAGAGGAGCGGCTGGTTCGGAGCGGCCGTCACCGTCAGCGTGAGGTAGGGAGTCAGGCCGGCGCGATGACGCAGGAGGTAGGGGCCGGGAGAACCGCTCGACAGCGGTTCATGCACCGAGGTCTCGCAGGACAGCGGGCCGAAGGTCGGGTCCTGGAGTTCGAGAACGGCGAGCCCCGCTCGCGGCGCCTGTCCCGAAAGGCCCTGGCCGCGGTGCGAGACGGCGATCTGGTCGATCCCCACGAGGCCGTCATGGGTCGTGGCCCGGAACACCAGACGGACGACCTTGTCGCCGAGCGCGCCGAGATCGACGACCTTGCGCTCCCAGCCGCCGCTTACCGACGCGAACTGCGTCGTGGGGACGAAGCCGGACATGGTCGTGGTCGAGATCGGATGCAACTCGATGACGTCGATCGCCAGCGTCGGCGGCGTTCCGCCGGGGCCGGCGGCGGAGCCCATGGCAGTCGAGTACCAGAAGGAGAGCGAGGGGTTCACCAGCCCGGTGAGATCGATCGGGCAGGTCGTGAGGCTCGACGACGCTCCTGCCGGCCAGCCCGTATCGGTCTGGGCGCCCATGAAGAGACCGCCGGGCACGACGCCGGC
>JBFIHP010000473.1:0-3531 GCA_041601735.1 Planctomycetota bacterium
CTACCAGACGCCTCCCGCGCCGGGCCGGCGCCGCGACCCGAGGGGCAGTCCGATGGACGCCCCGGATCCGAGGTTCGATCAAGCGCGATCGCCCAAACGGTCGATACTGGCCGGACGGGCCGGCCCAGGCGCCGCTCCGACATCCGCGACCCCCTTGCACCCAAGTCGAGGCACAACCATGACTAATGCTATCGAGAAGCGCAACGCGCTGGTCCTGCTCGTCGAGGACGATCCGGGCGACCAGGCGCTGACCCGACGCGCTCTCGACCATGGCAAGATCAAGATCGATCTGCGCATCGTCAATGACGGCGAGGAGGCCCTTCAGTATCTCCTGCACGAGGGCGACTACGCCGAGGTCGATACCTCGCGTCGGCCCGACCTCGTCCTGCTCGATCTGAATCTCCCGAAGATGGACGGCAGGCAGGTGCTGGAACGGATGCGGAACCATCCCGAATTGCGCCGCATCCCCGTCGTCGCGTTGACCACCTCGAAGCAGGAGGAGGACATCGTCCGGACCTACGACCTGGGCGTGAACTCCTACATCACCAAGCCCGTGGACATGGGTCAGTTCGTAGACACCCTGCGCAGCCTCGGAGACTACTGGTTCCAGGTCGTCGTTCTCCCCCCCCGTGAGGACTGAATCGATGGCGGAGGAGTCGATCTCGGTCCTGGTCATCGATGACGACGCAGGCGACATCGCGCTGCTGAAGCGTCACATCAAGGAAATCACCGACGTGAACATCTCCATGTCCTCCTGCGGCAGCGCCGCGGAGGGCCTGGCGACGCTCGGCGGCGGCGGCTTCGATGTCGTGCTTCTCGACTACCAGCTCGGAGCCGACTCCGGGCTGACCGTGCTCCGGGCGATCAAGGAAGGCCGGCACACCTGCTCGGTCATCATGCTGACGGGCCGTGGCGACGAGGCCGTGGCCGTCGAATCGATGCACCACGGAGCTCATGACTACCTGCGCAAGAGCAAGCTCTCGCGCGACAGCCTGCGGCGCGTTCTCAACAACGCGATGGAGAAGCGTCGTCTCGAGCGCATGATCGAGGAGCACCGCGACCATCTGGCCCGCACGAACGCCGAGCTGGCGAAGCGGAATCGCGAGATCGAGGGCTTCTATCACAGCGTCTCCCACGAGCTGAAGACACCGCTCACCTCGATCAAGGAGTTCCTGGGGATCGTCCTCGAGGGGCTCGCCGGTCCCATCGCGGCCGAGCAGCGCGAGTATCTCGAGATCGCCCTCGAGAGCGCGAGCGAGATGGGCCGGACCATCGGGGACCTGCTCGACGCCACACGGATCGAGACCGGCAAGCTCTCTCTCGCCCGGGCGACCGAGTCGATCGGCGAACTCGTCGAGCGCATCGCCAAGGCGATGAGCCCGACCGCCGAGCAGTGCGGCCTCGAATTGACCTGCCGTATCGAGGCGGATCTACCCTCCGTTCTCGTCGATGCCGAGCGGATCGCGCAGGTCCTCAGGAACCTGATCTCCAACGCCTTCAAGTTCACTCCCGCCGGCAAGTCGGTCGAGGTCGCGGCTGCGACCGACCCGGACTCCGACGAGTGGATCGTCGTCACCGTGGCCGACACCGGACGCGGGATCGAGCCCGAGCTCCAGGAGCAGATCTTCGAACGCCTCTACCAGGTGACCCACGAAGACTACGCGACCGAGGGCGGCCTCGGCCTCGGTCTGAGCATTTCCAAGGACATCGTCGAACTGCACGGTGGCCGCATCTCGGTTGCCAGCGAACTCGACGTCGGCACCACGTTCAGTTTCACCGTCCCGGTCGATCAGGCGTCGGCCGCGTCGGTCGAGCAAGAGAGGTTGGTTCTCAAATGAGCAAGATTCTCATCGTCGAAGACGACAAGAAGATCGCGCTGTCGCTCTCCGTCCGGCTGCGGGCCGAGGGTCACACGCCCGTCGTCGCCCACGACGCCATCATGGCCATCTCGGTCGCGCTGCGCGAACGCCCGGATCTGGCGATCCTCGACATCTCGATGCCCGGCGGCAACGGATTCCAGGTCGCGGACCGCATCCAGTCGAATGTCCATCTCACGGGCATCCCGATGGTCTTCATCACGGCGAGCCGGCACCAGGGCATTCGCGAGCGCGCCGAGGAAGCCGGCGCGAGCGCCTTCTTCGAGAAGCCCTACGACATCGTCGCGCTGCTCGATTGCATCCGGGAACTCCTCGGCATCGCTCCCCTGCCCACCGCGCAGGACTGAGCCGAGGTGACCTTCCTGCGCTCGCGTCTGGGCCTGGCGGTCCTCATCTGGGCCGGAACGGTCTCGGGCGGCTTCCTGATCCTCGGGGGCTACGGAAACAGCCCCGGCTCGAGCTCCGCGCCGGTGACCGACTGGCCGTCGGACAGCGCTCTCGAGCGTTCCGGCGCCGGCTTCGAGCTGGTCATGTTCGTGCATCCGCACTGCCCCTGCTCGAGAGCGAGCCTCCGTGAACTGGAGCGACTCGTGGCGCGCTGCCGTGATCGCGTCCGCGTCCGACTCGCCTTCGTCGCACCGCACGGGACCGATCCCGGGTGGCGACGGACCTCGCTGCGAGCGAACGCCGCGGGCATGACCGGCATCGAGATCATCGACGACCACGCCGGGCTGGAGGCGCGCCGGTTCGGCGCCCGGACGTCGGGCCAGGTCTATCTCTTCGACCCGTCCGGAAAGCTGCGCTTCTCGGGCGGAATCACGGCTTCGAGGGGTCACGAGGGCGACAACCTCGGCGGCCTGTCGATCATCGACGTCATCGCGGGCCGAACGCCGCGACGACCGGAGACAGGCGTCTTCGGCTGCAAGTTGCTGGACGAGACCGGCATACAGGACACTGGAGAGAACTCGTGTTGCCCGCAACGTTGATTCCGAAGCGCGAGATCCGCATGGATGATCGCGCGAGCGAGCTGTGTCGATCCCGAATGCGCGACGTCGCCCGGCGAACGGATCGCATGTTCGTCGCCCTCATGGCCTGCCAGTGGGTCTTCGGCATCTTCGTGGCCCTCTACATCTCGCCGCGAAGCTGGGAGGGGCTCAGCAGCATGGTCCATATCCACGTCTGGGGCGCGATGCTGCTCGGCGCGGCGATCACGAGCCTGCCGGTCCTTCTCGCCATCAAACGACCGGCCGAACCCACGACGCGCTACGTCATCGCGGTCGCGCAGATGCTGTGGTCGGCCCTGCTCATCCACCTCACCGGTGGCCGCATCGAGACCCACTTCCACGTCTTCGGTTCGCTGGCCTTCCTTGCCTTCTACCGCGACTGGCGCGTGTTGATTCCGGCGACGGTGGTGGTCCTGGCCGACCACCTCCTGCGCGGCATGCTCTGGCCCGAGTCGGTCTTCGGCATCCTCAGCGCGGGGATCTGGCGCGCGTTCGAGCACGCCGGCTGGGTCGCCTTCGAGCTCGTCTTCCTGATCTGGGCCTGTCGGACCGGGGTGACCGAGATGAAGATCGGCGCGGTTCAGCAGGCGGAGCTCGAACAGACCAACGAGCACATCGAACGCGAGGTCAAGGAGCGAACGAGGAGCCTC
>JBFIHP010000474.1:0-3528 GCA_041601735.1 Planctomycetota bacterium
GGCTCGTGGCGACGGAAGCGGTCGAGATCCTCGGCGAGGTCCAGCGCCGTGGCGTAGCGACGATCGGGATTCCGGTCCATTGCGGTGAGGATGATGGCCTCGAGGTCGCGCGGAATCCGCGCGTTGACGCTGCGAGGACGCGGCGGTTCGAGCCGGAGGATCTGCTGGAAGAGTTCCTGGCGGGTCGGTGCCTCGAAGGGGCGACGAAGCGTGCAGCACTCGAAGAGGGTCACGCCGAGCGCGTAGACGTCGGTGCGGCGGTCGATGCCGCCCTTCGTCGGCAGGATCTGCTCGGGAGCCATGTAGGACGGCGTGCCCATCAGATCGCCGGTCTGCGTGAGGCCGGCGTCCTCGGAGCCGTCGTCGCGGGCGAGACCGAAGTCGAGGATGCAGGCGCGGCCGTCCGGCCGCACCATGATGTTGCCGGGCTTGACGTCGCGATGCACGAGGCCGGTCTCGTGGGCCGCGTGCAGCGAGGCCGCGGCATCGGCGACGAGGGCGGCCGCGACCAGGATCGAGCCCTCGCGACGGCTCCTGCTGCTCGAGGCCTCGCGCGCCGCGCCGTCACCGCTGCTCGTCTCCTCGTCGGCGTCCTCGTC
Organism: Planctomycetota bacterium; assembly: GCA_041601735.1. Classification (GTDB taxonomy): domain Bacteria; phylum Planctomycetota; family DRQF01; genus JACKGY01. Next base: position 600 of record JBFIHP010000474.1, read on the forward strand.
GCGCGGAAGCGCGAGCGAGGACAGGGCGTCGTCCCGGCGGGAAGCCGCGATGCAGGCGGCGAGGCTCCGACCCGGGACCTGCTCCATCGCGATGAAGAGCAGGTCGTCCTCCTGGCCGAATTCGAAGATTCGGGCGATGCCCGGGTGGTCGAGCTTGCCGGCGACTTCGGCTTCGCGGGCGAAGCGGGCCTTCGCCGCCGGCGAGATGACGAGGTTGGCGCTCAGGACCTTCAGAGCGACGCGGCGCCGGAGACGCTCGTCTTCGGCGAGCCAGACCGCGCCCTGGCCGCCGCGACCGAGCTCCTCGATGAGGCGGTAGCGGCCGATTCTCCGCGGGCCGATCCGGGCGGTCGCATGATCAGCGGCGATCGTGCGCTCGGGGTCGCCGCGATCGATGAAGGCGGTCTCGTCCCGGGTCGAATCGTCGTCTTGGTCGTCTTCGGGCCTGGTCATCGAGGGCGTCGGGTCGGAGGCTCTGCGGCCGCGGAGATCAGGGCCGATCGCCCCCTCGCGGCCGGGGGCGGAACGGCAAACGACAGAACGGCGAGACGCGTGTCTCGCCGTTCTGTCCGCGTCATCTTCGCGGTGCGATCAGCTGCCCAGTTCCTTGCACTTGGCGAGGAGGGCCTTCGGATCGCGGCGTCCCGGAGGACCGACCGACTCGGACCAGACCACCTTGCCCTTCTTGTCGATGAGGACGGTGGCGCGGTCGGTGATGCCGGCCTTGTCGAGCCAGACGCCGAAGCTCTTCGCGACCGCACCCTTGGGGTTGAAGTCGGCGAGGAGCGGGAACTTGATGCCGCCGAAGCTCTTCGACCAGGCATCGTGGCAGAACTTGGAATCGACGCTCATACCCAGAACCTGGGTATCGCAGGCCTCGAACTCCTTCAGGAGCGCGTTGAGGCCCGGAATCTCGACACTTCAGGTCGGGGTGAAGTCGAGCGGATAGGAGACCAGCAAGACGTTCTTGCTGCCCTTGAAGCTCGACAGCTTCACGGTCTCGTTCGCGTGGGACTCCAGGCTGAAGTCCGGCGCGGCGGTACCCGGGGCGATGATCGACATGGATGGGTCCTTTCGGTTCGTTCTCGTCCGGCCGCTACCGGGGCCGGACCGGATCTGATCGGGAGCATCTTATCACCCCTTCCCCCCGTTTTCCGGGGCTGTCGCAAGAGCGATCAAATACGCCGTCAGGCCCGTCCCGAAGGCGGCCGCAAAACCGAAGAGGACCGCCGTGAGCACGGCCGCCACCGAGGCCAGGACCCCCGTGGCGCAGTTGAGGCCGAAGGCCCAGGGGATCGCATCGCCGCCCCGGGGGGCCAGCCGGGCGAGCCCGAGGGGCATGGGCATCCCCATCAGGACCCCCGCGGGCGAAAGGAGGGCCAGGGTGGCCGCGATCCGCCACAAGAGGGGCAGGCCGAGGGCGGTCTCCTCGAGCAGGGGAGCGCCCAGGAACTGCACCAGGCCGAGCACCAGGACCAGGAGCCCGAGGACCGGTCGGACCCGTGGTCGGTGGGCCGCCAGGCGACTGCCGAGCCCGCTCGCGAGCAGCAGGGCGAAGAGGGCCACGGTGAGGGAGCGCGTGGGGTGCCCGAGGAGGAGCTGGAAGCGCTGGATGACGGCGATCTCGATGGCCATGAAGCCGTAGCCGAGAGCTCCGAAGTAGAGCATCTCGCGGCCGCTCAGGCCGGCCTCGCCGCTGCGTCGGCGGAGTCGGACGAGCGGCGCCAGGACGAGCAGCCCCACGAGGAGGGTCACCGAGACCAGGCTGAGCGCGAGCGAGGTGAAGGCGGCGTTGTCCGAGCGTTCCATCCCGCGCCAGAAGGCGAGGGCGTCGGCGGGACGGAGCGTGTAGAAGACGAAGGGGCGATCGTCGGTCGCGGGCCCGAGCTCGTGCCGGCTCCCTCGGGCGAAGGTCTCGGGCGCGGCCAGGAATTCGGCGAAGTCCGTGGGGGCGTCCGGCTCGATCCCCCGGATGTGGATCAGGTCGAAGCCCAGCTCGCGGGCGATCTCCGCGAGCCGCTCGCGCTCGTCAAACCGGAGGCCGCCCTTGCGCATCAACACCGTGCTGAACCAGCGGCCCTCGCCCCAGCGGTTGCCGATCACCGCGATCTCGGCGGCCGCGTCCATCTCGCCGGACGCCCGCGCGGCCGCGAGCCAGGTGGCGGCCAGGCGCATCGGCACCGAGTGTTCGGCCTCGTCCCAGAGCGACACGGAGAGGATGCCCCGGTCCGCGAGCTTGTCACGATAGAGGCGGAAGGCCTCGGTCGTGAACAGGTGCTGCTCGCTGAGGGTCATGGCGCCCGTGCTCTGCGCGGCCCAGGTCGCCACGGAGTTGGCCACGATGATGTCGAAACGGCCCTCGACCCGGTGCATCTCCGAGCGACCGTCCCCGACGAGGATGCGGACGCCCTCGCGGCGATAGATGTCACCGGCGAAGTCGCGGAAGCGGTCCTTGACCAGATCGTCCACCAGGATCTCGTTCACCTCGATCCCGATCACCTCGCGCGGCGAGAAGAGCAGGGCGCCCAGGACGTCCTTGCCGCCGCCCGGTCCGATGATCGCGACCCTCGGTCGCGGGCCCAGCAGGCGGTAGCCGATGTTCGAGACGACGTCGCGCAGGTGGGCGACCGCGGCGAGATCGCCGTCGAAGCGCACGATCGGCGCGAAGGCGTTGATGTCGATCAAGGCCTCGCGCTGCTCGGGCATGACGCCGCCGAGCCGCTCCATCGCGGTCTGGGACAGGCCGCGATCCCAGCCGGCGTCCTCGAGGACCGTCACCCGGGAGAAGGCGTTCCACTTCTCGAAGAGGGCCTCCGGTCTGGCCCCCGTCTCCTCGTTGCGGTCCTCCTCGCGCAGCGTCAGCTCGAGGCGGAAGAGCGAGGTCTCCCGCGCCAGCCCGGCGAGGGCGAGGAGGATGACGAGGGCCGAC
>JBFIHP010000475.1:0-3526 GCA_041601735.1 Planctomycetota bacterium
GCGATCGCCTCGAGCTTCGTCGAGACCCTCAAGGGTCAGTTCGCGCGCGACGGCATCGACATGATCACCGAGCGACCCCAGCGGAGCTGGATCGCATCGCGCCCGGCGCTGCGGATCGAATCCCAGGCGCGGGTCGCGGCCACCAACCGGAGCTACCGCGGCGCCTTCTACATCCTCCAGGCCCAGGACCGGATCTGGGTCGTCAGCTACTCCTGCCGACTCGAACGGGCCCCGCGCTGGCTGCAGACCCTCGAGGACTGCGCCCGTTCGCTCAGCTTCAACGACGAGAGCCCTTCGGCCCCGGAGGCGAACGATGGGAGCCGGGAGGACAGGCTCCAGGCCCTCTTCGAGGACTGGCGACGAAGCCTGCGGCGCTACGACTTCGACGCCTTCCGCAAGCTCCATGACGACCTTCCCGACGAGGTCGCCGCTCGCCGCGACTTCCTGGCCCTGGCGCGGAGCATCAGCGACGAGGGCCGCCGGCTCGAGATCGACCGCATCGACATCGAGGGCAACACGATCCGCTACAACGTCTGGGGCCTGGAGGGACGCAGTACGGCTTCGCTCGGTTTCCTGCGCAAGGGATCGAGCTATCGCCTCACCCGCATGCGGCCCTGAATCCCGACCGGCAGGCTCCCTGAACCCGCCCGAGAACCGGCGCGACCCCCCGCGGGCTCGCGCCGGAATTCATTTCCCCTCCTCCGCCCCGCCCCGGTCGCGGACTCGATCACCGACCTGACTCGTTTTCCGACAGGCCCTTGCGACGACGGAGTCGGACTTCACGACACGATCTCCCACCCCGGCCGCCGAAACCGTCGCGGATTTCGACGCTTTCTCTTCAGACCGTCGCGATACCGAACGATAGGGAACGTGTTGATGCTGCACCCGAGAAGGAAAAGGGACAGCTGAAAACGCGATCACGTGGAGAGGCCGGAGTCGTTCGACTCCGGAAGCCGCGGACGGTGCGAAAACCGACCAGGCACAGGCGAGTTCCGCTCGCTTCTCCCCGGGATATCTGGTGACCGCACCTTTTTGAAGAGGGGAAGAAGACCATGGGTTTGAGAATCAACACCAACCTGTATTCGCTGAACGCTCAGCGGAACCTGGCCTCGCATTCGGCCAAGCTGGGAGGCAGCTTCCAGAAGCTCTCCACCGGCCTTCGCATCGCCAACGCGGCCGACGACGCGGCCGGTCTGGCCATCTCCGAGCGTCTCCGCGCCCAGGTGCGAAGCCTCGATCAGGCCAAGCGCAATGCCAATGACGGCATCTCCCTGGCGCAGACCGCGGAAGGCGCGCTCGACGAGACGAGTTCGCTTCTCGTCCGGCTCCGCGAGCTGGCGATCCAGTCGGCCAACGGCACGGTGAGCAACACCGACAAGAACACGCTCGACGAGGAGTTCCAGGCCCTGGTCAACGAGATCGATCGGATCTCGTCCTCGACCACCTTCAACGGCGTCAGCCTCCTGACCTCGACCACCAGCATCTCGCTGCAGGTCGGTTCGGGTACGACCTCCGGCGTCGACACCATCGCGGTCACCACGGCCTCGACCACCGCCTCCGGCCTCGGCCTCTCGAGTCTGGACATCGGTTCGGGCGGCAGCGCGACGGCCGCCATCGCGGCCCTCGACCTGGCGATCAACTCGGTCGCCTCGACCCGCGGTCAGTTCGGCGCCACGATCAACCGACTGAACTCCGTCATCAACAACATCGGCGTGCAGAGCGAAAACCTCTCGGCCGCCGAGTCCCGAATCCGCGACGTGGATGTCGCCTCCGAGACCGCCCTGCTGACCCGGAACTCGATCCTCCAGCAGGCCGCGACCTCGATCCTGGCTCAGGCCAACATCCAGCCGCAGGCCGCCCTGGCGCTCCTCGGCTAAGCCGAGGGCCCGAGCGACCGAAGGACTCCTCTTTGATCCGCGCTCCCGTACCGATTCGTCACCGGTGCGGGAGCGCACTTTCGTTCCCGATTCGAGAGCGCCTCAGACCGCGCGAGTCTTCCAGAAGGCGTAGCCGATGAGACTCGCGAAGGCCGAGAAGAAGAGCCAGACCGATCCGGAGTCGTCCTCATGCTTCGGCTTCGGCCCGGAGGCGGGCTTCCGCTCCCCGTCTTCGATCTCGAACTGCTCCCGGATGAAACCGGCCTCGGCCATCGTGGTCCCGAGCTTGCGCTGCATCCGCTCGATGCGCCGCTGACGGAGCGCCTCGTAGTCATCCTCCTCCAGTCGCTCGCGAAGCCGCTCTATGAAGGCCTCCTCGACCCGACCGGGCAGATCGAGCCGCGCCAGATCGAGGTCGCGCGGTGCCAGTTCCGGCTGGAATCCGGACTCGATCTTCGCCCCCGCCTTGCCCCTCAGGCGCTCCCCCGAAGGGATGATCTCGGCCTCGTCCTGCGCCTTCAGCTCCGCGCTGATCAGCGCCAGCAGGAGCAGGGCCAGGATTCGAGCCGTCATCGTCAAGTCCTCCCGCGACGATCTCATCAGTGCACCAGCGCGGCCGCGTCACCGGCCGCGACCTCGTCCCAGTGGATGTCGGGAACGCTGTCCCAGGTCTTCATGAAGCGGATCTGCTTGAAGGTCCGCGGCAGGTAGTAGCCGAAGTTGTCGCCGCCGCCGATGAGCCGGGCATCGTGGTTGATCACCAGGTTGTTCGCTCCGTAGACGATCGCCTCGTTACGGCTGACGACGCAACCGTTGAAGGTGATGTCGCCGCCCCAGTTGAGGATCAGCCCCGCCAGCGCGTGGTTCGTGTACATCGCGCAGTCGAAGGTCGCGATCTTGGTCGTGGCGATCTGGTTGAACCTCGTGGTGCCCGCGGGCAGGTTGCCGCCCCACTGCCCCGAGTCGAGCGACGCGGCGAGGTCGAACTCCGAGATGCTGAAGGCCGCATCGAACTGGCCGTCGCCGTCGATGTCCTCACCGGTCCCCGGAATCGGGTCGCCGATCGCCTTGCCCGCCGGGATCAGCCCGAGGGCATCGTGAAGAGGCCCGTAGGTCTCGGTCGTCCACTGGCCGTCGCCCTCGAGGACGTCGTCATCCGCCGTCCCCAGGATGCCGTCGACGCCCCGCCGGGTGTTGGGAATGCCGTCCTCGCCGGCATCCTCCACCGACTTGTTCTTGCTGTTCCTCATCCAGCCGTCGACGTAGCTGCGCCAGGTCGAATTGGTGTAGTCGCCCATCACGATGTGCTCGCGGGCGAAGAGCCCGAGCGCATCGGCACCCTGGTTCGCCGTGAGCCAGAGCTCGAAGTCGGCCTCGCTCGTGCCCAGCGGACGGCGCGTGACCGGCGGATTGACGTAGTTGATGTCGTCGGCGACGTAGACGTTGCCGCCGGCGTAGATCACGCCCTGCCCCGTGACGTTGCCCCTGATGATGAGGTCGCCGCGCACCACGACTGTCCCGTCGATCACGATGGGGCTGGTCGGAGTCCCGATGAGGACGAGGTTGCCGGACTCGCCGGGAACGTCACCGTAGACCGCATCGGTCATCGTGACGCCGCCGATCTTGACCGAGGCGCCGGTGCTGAGACC
>JBFIHP010000476.1:0-3521 GCA_041601735.1 Planctomycetota bacterium
ACTCCGGGCAGACGTGGGCGGACGGCAGTCCGTCCAGGTCGTAGCCGCACCGCGGGCACGCGGTCAGGCGCAGCGGCGACTGCGATCGGTCGTACGCGAGCCCGCACTCCGGACAGGCGTGCGCCGGCGGCAGACCGGAGAGGTCGGGGTTGACCAGGTTCTCGAGCCGGCGCTCGCTGATGCTGGCGAGTTCGGAGCAGGCGGCGCAGGCGTAGTCGAAGGGGATGGCGAGCGGCTCGGCATGGAAGTTCCCGGCCGAGATGACGTCGTCGTCCTCCGGGAAGATCAGCGGGTTGTCGGTCACCGAGTTGAGCTCGCGCTGGAGCACCTCGCCGACGTGGCGGAAGGCGTCGCGGACCGCGCCGTGGACCTGCGGCACGCAGCGAAGCGAGTACTGGTCCTGCACCCGGTTGCAGTCGGCGTGCGCGGGGAGGATCTCGCTGTCCGCCAGGAGGGCGCGGACGTTCGCGGCGACCTCGCCGTGGCCGGGGTGGGGCCTGACCTGGTGGACGCGCGCATCGAAGGGGCGGATCGAACCCTCGAGTGCCTCGAGGGTCATGGCGCAGGCGAGGTCGGCCGTCGCCAGGAGACGGTTCACGCGGAGCCAGGCCGCGGCGCCGATCGCGGCCGAGATCTGGGTGCCGTTGATCAGCGCCAGGCCCTCCTTCGCCTCGAGTTCGAGCGGAAGGAGTCCCAGGGTCTCGAGCGCCTCCGAGGCCGGCATGCGCTGGCCGTCGAGCATCGCCTCGCCCTCGCCGATGAGCAGGCAGGCCATGTGGGCCAGGGGCGCGAGGTCGCCGCTGGCTCCCACCGAGCCCTGCGCGGGGATGACCGGCAGGCAGTCGTCGTTCAGGAGGCTGAGCAGGCGCTCCACGACGACGGGGCGCACGCCGCTGTTGCCGAGCGAGAGGGCGTTGGCGCGCATCAGCATCGCCAGGCGGACGACGGCCTTCTCGAGGGGCGGCCCGACGCCGACGGCGTGGGAGATCACCAGGTTGCGCTGGAGTTCCTGCAGCCGGTCGGCCTCGATCCTCGTGTTCGCGAGCTTGCCGAAGCCGGTGTTGATGCCGTAGACGACCTGGCCGCGGCTCAGGATCTCGTCGACCGTGCGGCGGGCGCGCTGGAGGCGTTGCCGGGCCCTGGGGCCGAGTTCGACCAGCGGCGGCGCATCGCCGAGAAAGACCTCCAGGTCGCGGAGGTCCAGTGCGTGAGCGTCGATCTTCATGGTCCGCGATCCTAACGAGCCCAGCCCCGGACCCGCATACGGTGCCAGGCACATTCCGCCGGAAATCCCGGACGGACGGTGCCACCCTCATCCCGCTCTCGGGTCCGACGAGGGTGGCACCGGCATCGCCAAAAAAGCGGCGGAATGTGCCTGGCACCGTACGGGGGCGGATTTCTGGCAGGATGAGCGGCGGACCGACAGGGGGACCGGGCATTGGCCGACCGAGGAGCCGAGTCGATTCTGCAGAGCCAGGCGCTCCTGGTCGGGGCGCAGTTCAGCCGTCTCGGGCTGGGACTCCTGGTCACGGTCCTGCTCGTCCGCGGTCTCGACGACGCCGGCTGGGCGGCCTTCATGCTCCTGAGCACGGCCTGCGCCTTCGCGGCCCTGCTGATCGACGCCGGCCTGCAGCCGGCGCTGGTGACCGAGCTCGCCGCCGGCGGGCCGGAAACGCCGGCGCTCCTCCGCCGCGTCCTGGCGATTCGCTGGGCGCTCGCCCTCGTCGTGCTGGTCGTCGTCCTGGGCCTGCCCCGGCTGCTCCCCGACCTCCTCCCGCGGGTCGTCTTCTTCGTCGTGGTCCTGACCTTGCCGTTGCGGAGCTGGAACGCCCTCTTCGCGGCGACCCGCCGGAACCGTGTCACCGCGCTCGGCGGCCTCGTCATCCATGCGGTCTTCGTCGTCGCCGTCCTGACGAGCCTCCGCCTCGCGCCGCGCGATCTCGCCGCCTCGATCCTCGTCCTGCTCTGCGCCCGGGAGATCGCGCTGTCCCTCTACCCCTGGCTTCGGGCTCGTCGCGCGGTCAGGCCTCCGGCGGGGGAGATCGAGCGGGGGAGCGGTCCCCGGGGGCTGGTCCTGCTCTCGGCCGCGACCATCTGCGGCGCGGCCTACCTCCATCTCGACGTCTTCATGCTCGAGACCCTGCGGGGCCCGGAGGACGTGGGCCGCTACGGCATCGCCACCCGCCTGCTGCTGCCGGTGATGGTCGGCGCGAATCTCCTCGCCGCACCCTTCCTGCCCTTCCTGGCCCGGCGTCACGACGAGGCTGCCCTGCCGTCGCTCTCCGACGGTCTCGTCCTCGCGGCGTTGATCCTCGGCGCTGTCCTGCCGGCCGCCGTCTGCTTCGAGTCCGCCGCGGCGTTGATCGACCTCGTGAAGGGCGAGGCCGCGCCGGTCGCCGCATCGGCGCTCTCGACCCTCAAGCTCGTCCCGGCGGCCGTGGCCTTCGGCTCCGCCTTCTCCCTCGCCCTGGTGATCGGTCGGCGCTACGGGCTCTGGCTCCTCGTCACGGCCCTGGGTCTGGTCGCGAACGTCGCTCTCAACCTGCTCTGGATCCCCGCCGAGGGTCCGGTGGGCGCCGCGCGAGCCACGCTGGTCACCGAGTTCCTGGTGGCCGTCCTGGCCGGGCTCGTCCTTGTGCTCGCGCCGCGTTCGCGTCCGCGCTGGCCGCTCGGTCAGGTCGGGCGCGCTCTCGGCCTCGCGCTCGCACCGGCGGCGCTCGTCCTGGCGCTGCGCCTCCTTCTCGGGCCGATCGCGGGTCCTGCACCTCTCCTCGTCCTCGTGGTCGCGGCCCTCGCGGCCTCGGGCCTCTGGATGCTCCTCGGTCCGGCGCGGAAGATCCGCGCGCGGATCGAGTCCGAAGGCGCGCAGGAGGAACCAGCATGAGCCGGCCCGTCGTCGGACTCGACTATCGTCCCGCGCTGATCGGCGTCTCCGGGATCGGCCGCTACACCCGTGAGCTGGTCCGCGCGCTCCCGGAGTTCTGCACCGGTCTCGACCTCCGGCTCTTCGCCGTCTTCAGGAAGGACGTGGGTGAGCGCCGGGCGCCCGAGGGTTGCGAGGCCTTTCGTCTCGTCGACGGCCGGCTGCCCGGTCGTCTCCTGAACGCGCTGGGGGCGCTCCGGCTCGCGAGCGTCGAGAGCTTCACGGGTCCCCTCGACCTCTTCCAGAGCACCGACTTCGTCCGCCTGCCGCTGCGGACGAGGCGGCGGATCGCGACGATCCACGACCTCTCCTTCCTGCGCGAGCCCGCCTGGTACGAGGCCTCGAGCCGCCGGCGGATCGAGCGGGTCACCCGGCGTCTGGTCGCGGAGTCGGGGCTCGTGATGACCGACTCCGAGGCGAGTCGCGGCGACCTCGTCGAGCTCCTCGGCGCGGCGGAGGATCGCATCGTCGTCGCGCCGCTCGGCGCCGACGATCGCTTCTTCGCGCTCGCCGACGCCGCGGCCGGGCCGCCGCGCCTCCTCTGCTGCGGCACCCTCGAGCCGCGCAAGAACCACCTGCGCCTGCTCGCCGCCTTCGA
>JBFIHP010000477.1:0-3498 GCA_041601735.1 Planctomycetota bacterium
AGCCTCGGCGACGCCGGCTTCATCACGGGCAAGCTCAGGCTGAAGGACCGCCAGAACGGACACCGGATCGCCGAGCTGAGTTCGGGCGAGAGCGTCTATTACATGATGATCTGGAATCGCGGCGGCTTCGCGCTCCCGCAGACCGAGGCCCTGCCCGCCGAGGTCACGCTCCGATTCATGGACTACGGCGAGATGACCACGGTGACCATCCCGATCAAGCCCGGCAAGCCGCGCCGCGAGTACAGGGGCGGCAACTCCCAGCTCCCCGAGTTTCTGAAGCGGATCGCCCGGCTCGAGCGCGACAACCCTCACGATCGCAATGCCGATTCGATCGCGCGCCTCTACGACAACTGCGCCGGTCGCTCGCGCACGGGCGGCCGGAGCTTCGCCGAATTCGAGGACTACAAGCGCTACAAGGCCCAGGAGATCGCCTGGCGCAAGCGACACCTCGATCACGCCAAGGACCCGAACTGGCCGGGTTGGGGGCTTCAGACCATGGGCTACGACGGCAAGTCGCTCGACCGGGCGGGCAACCCGGCGGAACGCCGCCTCGTCTACGAGGGGCGACTCGACCAGATCCGCTACGGTCTGGCCTCGGCCCACATGGACATGGCCCGGGTCTGCTGCCGGCGGGTGCTGTTCGACGACGCGCTCCGGCACTTCGAGACGGCGAGGGCCCTGGTCGCGGAGATGTCCGTCGATGACAAGCTGATCGCCCGCGCCTGGAAGGAGCTCGGCAACCTGGTCATCATGCCGGATGGCCTGGCGAAGACCCTCTTCCACGCCCGCGGCGACATCGAGGCCGCCTCCGTCCTGCATGACCGGGGCGGGACCATGCTCGAAGAGGCCGCCCGCCGCGAGGGCAAGCCCGCTCCGCGGCTGCGCCCCTTCGAATTCCAGGAGGACGAGCAATTCCGCGGCACGAGCCCGGCCGCGAGCCGCGCCGATCCGGGTTCCTGATCCGGCGGCGCCGAGGTCGATCCCCGATCAGGGGACGAGCTCGATCCTGAGGGCCGGCGACGAGCAGAGCAGAGGCTTCAGCTCGAAGAACTGGAGGTAGATCCTCGTCCCGGCCAGGTAGGGGCTCTGCCGCGAGACCCCGGGAATCGTGAGGGAGCCGGCGAGATCGAAGGCGAAGCCGTGCCAGGACACCAGGTTCGCCGGGTTGAAGTCGATGAGCCCCGGGAGGAAACCGAAGTGGAGGTCGTCCCCTGCCGCGGCGCTCACGACGGCGAGCCCCCAGGCACCCGGCGTGGCGCCCGAGACCGTGATGGTCCCGGTCAGGGCATGGGGGTCGGCGGCGGTCGGCGCCCAGTCCTGATCCAGGAAGTGCGGAAGACCCGATGTCGTGCGGTACTTCAGCACCGGCAGCGTCGGCATCCGGTACAGGCGCGCGAGGCCGGGCCAGACTCCGTTCGAAAACCCGAGAGGCGCCCCGGCGATGACGTCGGCGAAACCGTCACCGTCGGCATCGCCGATCCCGCTCACGGACTGTCCGAGCTGGGCGCCGGTGCCGTCGCCGTCGAAGGTGTGGAGGATCGTGCCGTCGAGCCCCGAGAAGACCCGGACGCTGCCGGAATTCGTCGCGCTGTTGTCGTCGAGCAGGGCCCCCACGACGAGATCGGCGAAGCCGTCGCCGTTGACGTCGCCGGCGCCGCTCACGGCGTAGCCGAAGTTGTCGAAGGCGTCGTCGCCGAGGAAGCCGTGGATCAGGGAGCCGTCGCTCCCGGAGTAGACCCAGGCGCTGCCCGAGGCGAAGCCGTTGGGGGCATCCGCATTGGCGCCGACGATGACGTCGGCGCGGCCGTCGGCATCGACGTCGCCGGCGCCGCTCACCGAGAAGCCGAAGGCGTCTCCGGCGCCGTTGCCGACGAAGGTGTGGAGGATCGAGCCGTCGAAACCCGAGTAGATCCGGGCGCTGCCGGAATTCGGCCCGTTGTCGTCGTCTTCCTGGGCGCCCACGATGAGATCGGCGAAGCCGTCGCCGTTGACGTCGCCGGCGCCGCTCACGGCCTTGCCGAAGAAGTCGCCCGCGCTGTCGCCGTGGAAGGTGTAGAGGATGGTGCCGTCGAGCCCCGAGAAGACCCGGGCGCTGCCGGAATCCAGGCCGTTGTCGTCGTCGTAATGCGCCCCCACGATGAGATCCGCGCATCCGTCGCCGTTCACGTCGCCGGCCCCGCTGACTCCGAGACCGAAGAGATCGCCGGCGTCGTCGCCGTGGAAGGTGTGGAGAATCGAGCCGTCGAGCCCGGAGAAGACCCGGGCGCTCCCGGCATCGACGCCGTTCGTGTCATCCCAGAAGGCGCCGACGATGAAGTCGGCATGACCGTCACCGTTCAGGTCGCCGACGCCGCTCACGGCGATACCGAAGCCGATTCCGGGACCGTCGCCGTCGATGTTGAGGAGGATGCTGCCGTCGCTGCCGGAGAAGACCCGGACGCTGCCGGAGTCGGTGCCGTTGTTGTCGTCGTTGACCGCAGCCACGATGAAGTCATCGTGACCGTCACCGTTGACGTCGCCGGCACCGCTGACCGCGTAGCCGAAGAGATCGTTGTGATCGTCGCCGAAGACCGTCAGCGTGCTGACCTGAGCCCTTGCCGACGACACGATCAGCATCGCGGCGACCAGGAGGATCCGTGCCCTGCACATGATGAAGCTCCTCTTCTCGAGGACCGCCCGACTTCATCAGACCCCCGACGGCGAGACCGATCAACCGGGTCTCTCGAGATGTCTCGGTCAATGTGTCGCAGCCGGGACGGATGCCGGCATGAGGAAGCCCCGGCCCGGCCGACGCTTCGGGCAAGCGACCCCGTTCGGGCCGGCGCCCGCCCTCAGCCGGCGAGCGCCGTGCGGTCGTGCTCGACGAGCCGCGCGAAGCCCTCGCCCATCGCGTTGACGAGGTGGTCGATCTCCGCCTCCCCCATCACCGTCGAGATGGTCGCGGCGACGGTGTTGATCATGAGCAGACCGGAATCGAAGAGGTGATCGAGCAGGAAGACCTTGCGCGCGAGCTCGTCCGGCGGCGAGTAGGCCTCGCGGTAGTTCTGCGGCGGCTCCTCCTTCAGATGCACCCGGAACATCGAACCCCGGCCGGTGACGCAGGCGCGGATGCCGGTGGCGGCGATCGCGGCCCGGATGCCCTCCATCGCGCGCTCGGCCAGGCCGTTCACGTGATCGACCGCGGCCTGATCGTAGAGCCGCATGGTCACGAGCCCTGCCGTCATCGTCACCGGGTTGGCCGAGAAGGTGCCCGAATGCGGGACGAGCAACCGCTCGCGTCGCGGGTTCAAGGTGTCCATCACGTCGGCCCGACCGGCGATGGCGCCGACCGGGAAGCCCCCGCCGATGGTCTTGCCCATCGCGGTGATGTCGGGGCAGACGTCGAACCAGGTCTGCGCCCCGCCGACCTCCGAGCGGAAGGTGACGACCTCGTCGAGCACGAGCAGGGCCCCGTTGCGGTGGGTCCACTCGCTCAGGGCGTGGGCGTAGTTCTGCTCG
>JBFIHP010000478.1:0-3483 GCA_041601735.1 Planctomycetota bacterium
GAACAGGCTGCCGGCCGAGAGCAGCATCAGTCCGGTCGCGAGGATGGCGAGAGGAACGCGATAGACGTAACGATGGTCGATGTAGTCCCGGATCGGCCCGATCCCGGCCAGGAGTCCGGCCAGGAGGAAGACCAGGCCCAGACCGCCGAAGAAGGCCAGCGGCTTGCAGGTCCGGACGACGTTGAAGATCTTCCAGAGCACGCGGAAACCGTCGCGGAAGGTGTTGAGCTTCGACACGCTCCCCGCCGGTCGTTCGCGATAGGGGACCTGCACCTCCACGACCTTCAGGTGGTGGTAGAGCATCTGCACCGTCAGTTCGGTCTCGATCTCGAAGCCCGCGGAGACGACGGGGAGTCGATCGACGACGCGACGATTGAAGGCCCGATAGCCCGAGAGGATGTCGGTGAGCCGGGTGCCGAAGATGTGGTTGACGAGCCAGCGAACGAGGTTGTTGCCGAGCACGTGCAGGGGGCGGAACGACTTGTCGGAGTAATCGGAGAGGCGGGCGCCCACGACCATGTCGGCCTGCCCCTTCTCGACCGGCCCGAGCAATTCGTGCACCAGGTCGGCCGGGTAGGTGTCGTCGCCGTCGGCCATGATGAAGTAATCGGCGCCGACGCGGTCGAACATGCTCTCGACGACGTAGCCCTTGCCCTTCCTGGGCTCGGAGACGACCCGCGCTCCGTGCTCCCGCGCGATCGCGGCGGTCCGGTCGGTGCAGCAGTTGTCGAAGACCCAGATCGTGGCCGAGGGCAGGACCCGACGGAAGTCATCGACGACCTTGCCGATCGTCTGCTCCTCGTTGTAGCAGGGGATCAACACGGCCACGTCCGCGGGCGGATCACGGACCGGGAGCGTGAACTCCGATACCGCCACGGGAGGTGCACGGCTGCTCATGTTCGTTTCTCTTCGTCGGTTTGCCTGGAAACAGCCTAATCGAGGTCGAGATCAGGGCGCCATGCGGCCCTTCGTCACAGGACCGAAGCCCCCGGGCGGACCGAGATCGGCGACGGGGACCGGAAACCCGGGCCGGGTCGGGCGATCCCCGCATCCCGGCCCGATGGCGCCCGCGATCGCGCAACCGGGACTCGAACCACGGGCCCGCCTCGCGGCCCCGGGCCGCAGCCGGCGCCAATCCCCTGAGAATGAAAATGTGCTCTTCACGACATAGCACAGGGCGGCCGAAGAGGAGGGAGCCAGTTTGTTCTTCAGAGTTCTCAAGGCTCTACGGGCCCCGGGCCGGGTGACGGCGCTTCCCTCCCCCGCGGCCATGAGGTCGGGGTCCGGATGTCCCACGCGCGCATCGACGACGACGAATGCACCGAGCGGGTCCCGCTGCCCTTCCTCGACGAGAAGGAGCGCACCGAGCGAGTCCCGCTGCCCTCCCTCGACGATCCGGTCGCCGAGCCCCGGACCGAGGACCTCGGGCGCGCTCCGGGAACGATCGAGGACGGCACCCAGGTCCTCAGGCGTTCGAGCGACGACCCGAGCGACCCCTCCCCGACTCCCGATGACCTCATCCTCTCGCCCGACCGCCTCGCCTTCGCCAGCCAGGCCGAGGAGTCGCGCTGCGGTTTCATCCCGGGCTACAGCATCCTGGGCAGCCTCGGCCGCGGCGGCATGGGGGTCGTCTACCAGGCCATCCAGGAGCGCCTCCAGCGCGTCGTCGCCCTGAAGGTGCTGACACCCGCCAACCACCACGACCGGGACTACGTGGTGCGCTTCGAGCGCGAGGCGATGGCGGTCGCCCGGCTCAATCACCCGAACATCGTGACCGCCTACGACTACGGCGAGGCCGAGGGGCGTTTCTATCTGGCGATCGAGTACGTCGAGGGCCTGGACGGCGCCGAGGTCGTCGAGCAGCAGGGCCGCATCGGCCAGGACGACGCGGTGGCGATGGCGCGCGACGCCGTCCTCGGACTGAGCCACGCCCTGAGCCACGGGATCATCCATCGTGACATCAAGCCGGCCAACCTCATGCTCACGGCCGAGGCCCACCGCGATGCCAGCGGCGGCGCCCTCTCCGGTCGGTTGAAGGTGACCGACCTCGGTCTCGCGCAGATCCGCGAACATGCGCAGGACCGTCGCGACGGCCAGCTCGACGCCGGCAAGATCGTGGGCACCCCCTGCTACATGGCTCCCGAGCAGTCGCGGGGCGAATCCGTGGACTTCCGCGGCGACATCTACGCCCTGGGCGCCACGCTCTACCACTTCGTGACCGGCCTGTCGCCCTTCGAGGGCGACGACCCCTATCAGGTGATCCGTGACAAGCACGAGAAGGCCCTGGAGCATCCCCAGGATCTCGTCCCCGAGTTGAGCGACGACTTCTGTCTCGTTCTCGATCGCATGCTGGCTCGCGACCGGGAGGAACGACACCAGAGCTACGAGGAACTCCTCGCCGATCTCCAGGGTCTCCTGAACGGCGAAGGGGTGATCACCCGCCATCCACCGGAGACCAGCTCGCTCGCGCCGCCGGCCAGGCGGCGCTTCAAGCTCTTCCGGTCGCGTCGGGATACGG
Source organism: Planctomycetota bacterium (assembly GCA_041601735.1). GTDB lineage: Bacteria > Planctomycetota > DRQF01 > JACKGY01. The sequence continues at coordinate 2,519 of JBFIHP010000478.1, forward strand.
CGACGCCTCTGCCTCTGAGGCTCCACGAGTCCGCGGCCTGCGAGGAGCGGGAGCCGTTCGAGCGGTTGCGCCGGGTGCTGGGCTTCCTGGTGCCGATGGCGATCGGCTTCGGGCTCGCCCTGCTCCTCTTCTGAAGCAGGAGCGCCGGCCCGACCGGCCGGCCTTCGATCCTCGAGGCGACAGAAAGCCGCTCTTTCAGAGCGGCGCTCCTCCTGCGCGCCGGCATCGAGGCGCCACCGGGCGCGGCAGGAAGAAGGGCCCGGACGAGCGAGTCGTCCGGGCCCTTCGAATCATGCGGAGCCGGCCCTCAGTTCTTCTGCGCGATCGACATCTCGTCGATCAGGCGCTTCATGCCGGAGACCTTCTCGGTGCACCAGAGGACGTAACGGATGTCCACGTTGATGGTGCGGGTGATCTCGGGCTGGAACTGATAGTCCGAGGTCATCGCCTCGTAGTTGCCGTCGAAGGCCAGGCCGGTGAGTTCGCCGCGGCCGTTCATGATCGGACTGCCGGAATTGCCGCCGGTGATGTCGTTGTCGGTCAGGAAGTTGACGACCATCCGGCCCAGCTTCTTGTCGCCGTAGCGACCCCAGTCCTTCTTGCCGACCAGGTCCACGACCTTCTCGGGAGCGATGAAGGGCTCGACGCCGCTGTTCTTCTCGACGATGCCCTCGGCCGTCGTGTACCAGTCGTACTCGACCGCGTCGCGGGGCGAGTAGCCGATGACCTTGCCGTAGGTGAAGCGGATGGTGAGGTTGGCGTCGGGGTAGATCGCCGCGCCGGTCCACTCCTCCATCGCGCGGACCATCCGCCGACGGATATCGCCGATCCGGGCGCCGAAGTCGCGCATCTCGCCGTTGGCCTCGCCGAACTCCTCACGGAGCCGACCTCCGAGCGTCATGAGCGGGCTCTCGGGCAGCTCGCCGCCGCTCAGATAGGCGACGACCATCTCGCGAGTCCAGGCC
>JBFIHP010000479.1:0-3480 GCA_041601735.1 Planctomycetota bacterium
CTCGGGGCGCGCGACAACGAGCTGCGCCGGGCGCGGATGGTCGCGTTGCTCCGGATGCGCAGCGGCACGCTGAAGCGCATCGCCGTGCTGGGGCTCGGCAAGTTCCCGCGCAGCGAGTGGAAGAAGCGGGTCCTCATCGACCTCGTGCGGCGCGAGCCGCACGACGAGGTGCGTTTCCTGGCCGGGCTGGAGCTCGCGGACTTTCCGGGGCCCGAGGTGGGGGAGGCCTTCCTCGATGCGCTGGCGGTGCATCCCGTCACCGGTCTCGGCTTCGGCCATCTGCTGATCACCGGCCGACCGGAGCAACTCGCGAACTGGTCGCTGCGCGAGGACGAGAAGAGCGCCGCGCTGGCTTCCGGCGCGGAGTTCGAGCTGGCGCCGGACCTGGATCGGCCCTGGGGCGGGCGCATGCGTCGGCTCCTCGTATCGGTCCTCCGGGACCCGGCGCTCGTGGAGGCCGGGGACCTGATCCGGGTCCATGATGCCGACGGTCGGCTCATGTTCGAGCAGAGGCATCTCGAACAGGCGGCCATGTACTACGCCGACCTGCCGCTCCACGGGCCCGATGCGGGGCGTCCGCCCTTCCGGTTGAGCGTCGAATCGGAGAGCCGGGAGGCCGGCGCCGTCTTCGGCCAGCTCTTCGCCACCCTGATCCCCTTTCACGAACCGATCGAGTACTGGCCCGCCGACATGGCGAACTCCGAAGAGGTCGGAATCCTCTCGCGCTTCGACGCCGGCTGGGACTGCGATCTCGATCATCCCGATCGCGTCTTCCTGATCACCGAGGCCGGGGTCATGAGGATGAAGTGTCCCGAGGGTGCGCCGGGGACCCTCGAGATCGCACTCGTCGGCGCGGCCCGCGACTGCGAGCTCGAGCTCCTCTTGAACGGGGTCACGCTCGGTCGGTACCAGCTGGCCGCGGGCCGGGACCGGAGGATCGTCATCGCCGACCTGCGCGACGCCCTCGACGGGCGGAATCAGGTCGTGCTCGAGTTCAAGGTGCCCGAACTCGCCGGTCTCGCGGACAGCGCGGGGCTACCGGCGACGGGCCTCGGCCTGAAGGAGGTCCACTGGCGATGATGAACGGCAGGCGCATACTCGCGGCCCTGATCCTCTTCCTCGGCGGTCCCTCGCTGGCGGCGCAGGACCGGATCGAACTCGCCGACGGCCGCCGGTTGAGCGGCGAGATCCTCTCCGAGCGGGACGGACGGCTGCGCTTCGTCACCCGTGACGCCGAGCTGGTCGAGGTCGCCTCGAGCGAGGTCGTCGAGCGCAAGGAGGGTTCGCGTCTCGCCGCGAAGATCCGCGAGCGGCTCGGCGAGAAGGTCGAGGACCTCGAGACCCTGATCGAGACCGCCCGCTGGGCCGCCGAGGAGAGGAGGCTCGCGCGCGACGCCGAGCGCCTCTGGCGCCGCATCCTGGCGCTCGATCCGGAGGAGGACGAGGCCCGGCGCGCGCTCGGCCAGGTCCGGTTCGGCGGCGTCTGGTACCCGGACGAGAAGGAGGGGCTCCGGGCCTGGGGCAGGATCCTCGCCGAGGAGGGCTACGTCCGGGCGAAGGAGGGCTTCATCAAGAAGGCCGAGCTCGCCGCCTTCCGCCGCGATCCGCGCACCTTCATGCTGGACGAGGAGCGCCGCTGGCGTCCGGTCGAGGAGCTGATGCGCGAGCGCGGCATGAAGCCCTGGCAGGGCGAGTGGTACCACGCGATCGACGAGGGCCTGATCCTCCACGAGCTGGAGGAGCTGGACCGGGCCCTGGGCATCAAGGCGCAGGCCTACCGGCACCGGGGCAACGAGGTCTTCATCGTGGGCGCGCGCTTCACGGCCGAGAAGCTGGCGAAGCGGTTGACCGACGCCCGCTCCTGGGTGCTCAGGAACCTCGGGGTGACCGACGAGGCCTTCCTCGACGAGCGCGCGCAGTTCTTCTGCCTCGCCGACCGGAAGCAGTACCGCGCCTTCCTCGAAGGCTACGGCAAGAAGCACGGGCGCGACGCCGACAAGGTGCGCTTCTGCCTCGACCTCACCGGCATGAGCTTCGGCAAGCTCGATCGCGTCACCGACCAGGAGCAGACCGCCTGGGACAACAGCCTGGTCTCCGGTCTCGTCGCCGCGCTGGCGCGCTACGAGGCGCCGGAGGGTTTCGAGATTCCGGCGGCCTTCTGGGTCGCCGCCGCGATGCGGGCCGAGGAAGCGGTGATGGGGGAGATCAAGGTCCACTTCGTGGCGCAGTCGCGCTACGACCGCGACGACGGGCCCGCGAAGGGCTTCCGGGACGTCGCCGAGGCGCGCCGCGATCTGGCCGAGATGCGCATCCGACGCCGGACCCGGCCGATGACCGAGCTCCTGACCGTGGACGTCAACGGCCTCCTGCCGGCGCATGAACTCCAGGGCTACTTCTTCCTCGGCTTCCTGCTCGAGAGCCGCCGCGAGGCCCTGCTCGCCTTCTGGAAGGAGAAGGCGCGGCAGGGGGAGGGCCCGGAGGCCCGCTTCCAGCGTTCCTTCGGCGCGGGCATGGCGGAGCTGGAGGAGGCCTTCTGGGCCTGGTTCGAGCGCCTGCCGCGCTAGTCCCGGGGACCTAGTGGAAGGCCGAGAGGGCGTCGAGCAGGCGCGCGACCCGACGCTGCATGGCCGGCGTGTGCCGGACGATCAGCCGCTTGCCCGCGACCTGCATCGAGGTGCCCTCGATCTCCCAGTTCGCCTCGCCGGTCGCCGATCGGAGGATGTCGACGATCTCCTGGAAGTCCCGGGCTTCGGGGCGGATCACGTCCTCGAAGTCCTCCTCGATCACGGGCCGGATGCCGATCCTCGGCGCCGGGAAGTCCGGCGGCTCGTAGAAGCGCGAGGCGAGGTCGTAGATGGCGAGGGTCGCGCTGCGTCGCACCGACTCCTCGGGCGTCTCGAAGACCACCATCCCGCGGCCGAAGCGGGCGATCAGGCCGCTCTCCTCGGCGAGCAGCTGCACGAGAAGGAGCGGGCTCACCCGGCGCAGCTCCAGCGCCGCAACTTCGAAGTCCGAAGCCCGAGCGCCGGCCGAGAGCAGGATGTTCAAACCGGTCCGGTCGCGGAGGTCGCGGACGCAGTCCTCGAGGCGGAGATCGGTCCAATCGACGCTGAGGCTCGAGTTGCCGAGGACCGCCATCATCCGGCGCTCGCCGCCCTCCCGGGTGGTGCGGCCGGAGCCGGTGATCAGGTCCTGGGCGGCGGCGCCGAGCCCGAGGGCGGCCAGGACGGTCAGGGTCATGATGGTCTTCATCGCTTGCTCCTTCGCCTCCCGGACGGGGGAGGACCGGCGCTCGTTCCCGGAAATCCGCAATTCCGATCGCCCCCCGAGCTTCGGGCGTCTGGGGCGCATCCCCGTCCTGAGTTACAACCGTCTTCGGCGACGACCCGCGCATTGCGAGAGGTCGTGCCGGCCAGACCGGAGCCCCAGAGTGGACCAGATCCGCAACTTCTGCATCATCGCGCACATCGACCACGGCAA
>JBFIHP010000480.1:0-3457 GCA_041601735.1 Planctomycetota bacterium
ACCTTCGACTTCGACCTGGACGGCGACCTCGACATCGTGCGCGCCAACTACAAGACGGCCGCGACCGACGACCTCTACGCCCAGAACGCGAGCGGCACCTTCGTGAACGCCAACTCGCTGATTCCCGGCACCTTCTGGGGCTCGGCCTTCGGCGCCGTGGTCCAGACCCAGGACTACTTCGACGGCGGCATCCTCGACCTCAACAACGACGGCTTCGTCGATGTCCTGCTCATCGGTTCGAGCGAGGTCAAGGTCGCCTACACCGACGGCATGGGCGGCTTCCTGCTGGGCAAGGACGGCATGAGCCAGTCCGCGACCTACGCCGGCGTCGCCGCCGACTTCGATCGCGACGGTCGCACCGACATCTTCCGGACCAACGACGGCAACGACTTCTGGTTGCGCAACACCGGCACGGCGACGGACGGGTCGATCATCGAGCAGCAGACCGACACCAGCACCTACGGCACCGGCGTGGGCGGCAATACCCACGTCTGCGACATGAACAACGACGGCAAGCCCGACATCTTCATCGACCACGTCGACGTCGATCTGCCCGGCTTCCTGTCGAACCGCGTGCTCTATCTCTACATCAACACGGGCAACCTGAACGGCATGTTCACCCAGAACACGACGGTCAACTACCCGATCAACACCTTCGACACCGCGATCGCGGACTTCGACGGCGACGGGCTCCAGGACGTGCTCACCGCCTCGATCGGCACCTCGAGCAACCCCTCGAACGCCAAGTTCTTCTACTACCTGTCGGACCCGACCGGCTCGAGCACCGGCTTCCGCTCGTCGATCACGCTGAACCCGAACAACTCGAACCTCTACGACTTCTGGGTCAACGACATCCCGGACGGATCGAGTTCGAGCCGTTCGCTCTTCAATCTGTTCTCGCTCGACCTCTCGGGCGCGCTCGGAACGGGCCCGATCCTCGGACTCGGCGCCGACGTCCTGCCGCAGTTCAGCCTGGGCTTCCCCTTCCACAACGTCCTGCCGAACTCGGTCGACGACTTCTACGTGCCGATCTCGAAGGTGCCGGGCGTGTCCGGAGTTCGCTTCGCCTCCGTGATGGTGGACTTCAGCAACGGGAGCTACATGATGAGCCCGCTGAAGGAGCTCTTCGTCTCGCCCTGAGCGCTCGAAGGCGATCGACCGTCAACACGAGGAAAGGCCGTCCGGAAGGACGGCCTTTCTTCATGGCGCGCTCGGATCGACGATCGATCAGTCGCCGCTTCGACTGCGCTCGTTCAGCCAGTCGAAGATCGGGCCGGTGAGGAAGTCGTAGACGCCGCGGACCGCGTTCTCGAGGGTCTCGAGCTGATCACCTTCCTCCTCCTTCAGGCTCACGATCCCGGCGTCCTCGAGGAAGAGCGACCGGAGATCCCCGTTGAAGGACTCGACGCGCACGTTGTGGGTGGTCGGATCGCTCATCGAGGGACCGAAACCCAGGCGGAGGCCGTAGAGGGAGGGGTCGCGACCGAAGACGGCGCTCTCCCCCGCCGCCGGTCCCTGGAAGTTCTCGGTCAGCCAGGCGCGGCAATCGTCCACGCCCGAGACGCTGGCGAGACTGCGCACGACGCACTGGATGGCGACGAAGCGCGAGACCGGCAGGACCTCGAGGACGAGATCGGCGGCCGCACGCGCCTTCTCCACGAAGTCCTCGATGCCGATCGTCGGCCACTCCTCGGTCAGCTGGAAGCGATCCGGGAGGACCGCGAACACGGAGTGCGACTGGGCGTTCGGGAAACTCGCCGGGCCGTGCACGGTCAACATGCGCGCCCCCATCGGACCGGAGTTGAAGTTGCCGTAGGCCAGCTTCGGGTCCTCCGAGGTCCTGGCGTAGAGCTGCTTCAACTGGGCCTGGTCGAGCCGCGAGGGGGCATGGATGCACTCGAGGACGTAGGAGATGGAGCGCGGATCGGAGAGCATGGCGAGTTCCTCGGCCCTTGGAGAACGGGGATCGGGGCCAGCCGGAATAGCAAGCGCCGCCTTCTCTGGCAAACGGCGACGATCTCGGCCGGTCCGGGTCACGAGGCTCCCGTGACCGTGATAGAGTCCTCGCGACCCCGGTGCTGATCCGGGACATCGCGATCGAACAGGAGTCGATAGGGGCATGCACCGGGCCGGTGGAACGACCTTCATCCTGATCGCATCGGTGCTCGCGCTGACGATCGTCATCCTCCTCGTCTTCGAGCCCTGGCGCGACGACGAGCGCGGCGGGTTCCGCATCCTGCGCTTCGAGCCCCGCAACGAGACCCTGGCGCGCAACGAGCCGATCCGGATCGTCTTCGACCGGCCGGTCCACCCCGAGACGCCGGTCGAGGCGCTGATCCGCGTCCGCGACGCTCGCGGCAATCGCCTGCCGTTGCGGATCGAGCGTGGCGGCTCGGTGCTGTCCCTCATGCCCCCATCCGGCGCGGGTTGGCCCTCGGGCGCTGCGCTGTCGGTCGGGGTGAGCCCCGGCCTCGCCGTTCCCTTCCGTGCCCGCGACCATGCGGCTCTCACGGAGGCCGTCGAGACCGATTTTCGGGTCGGTGATGACTACATCGACTTCGGCATCGGCTTTCGGCTCGAACTCGAGACCCCCACCGCCCTGGCCGGGATCACGCGCGGGACGGTCTTCCGCTTCGCTTCCAGCCTGCCGATCGACGACAGCGCGCTGTCCGGCGGGCGCGCGCCCGTGTCGATCAGCGTCCTGGGGGGCGACCGAGGTCAACGGAGCTTCCAACCACAACTGACTCTCGAGCCCGGAGGCCGCGGACTCCTGGTGACTCCCTGGCAGAAGGACGACGCCTTCGAAGCCGACCGACGCCATCGCCTGACGCTCCACAAGGGTCGATTGCGCGCGGTGACCGGCCGCGTGCTCGAGCGCGATCTGGTGGTCGAATTCCGCACGAATCCGACCGCGCACTTCGAGGGCCAGCTCGACATCAGCTTCGCGCTCGCGGATCTCGACGAGCGCAGCAGGACCGCGCTCGGACGCGAGCTCGGATACGCCGAGCCGATCTTGACCCTGTTCAACTCGGTCGAGCTGGGCTCGAAGGAGGAGCCCGAGCCGGTCGAGCCCGGGCCCGAGCGGCAGGCGGCACCCTGGGTCTTCGGACGGCGCCCGAATCGCCTCCAGATGCTGGTTCCCGGCAGTCACCTCGGTGACGAGCCGGGCCTGATCACGGGCTTCGCCTTCTTTCTCCGTGCGGACCCCGCCGCCCCGGACCAGATCCTCCATCGCGATCTCGTCCTCCCGCGCATCGTCTTCCGGCTGGGCGAGGCCTCGATGGCCGCCGGTCGCGGCCTCCTCCCCGACCCGGACCTCAATCTGATCCCCGGCGGTCTGCTCGAGACCGTCGCCGCCGGCTCCCACGAGGGTGAACTCGTCCTGAAGCGCAGACGACGACAGGGCGACTACGGTGACTGGATGCAGGTGGCCTTCGAGGAGCCCTTCGCCTATCGC
>JBFIHP010000481.1:0-3455 GCA_041601735.1 Planctomycetota bacterium
CGGCACCGATGCGGAAGCACTGCGCGTCGGATTCACCCCCGTCGCCCGCTCAACACGGCTGCGCATGGCAGCCTGGTCGGATCCGGCCCCCATCCAGAATGGCGCACGATTCCGGAAGCTCGAACGGGCAGCGGAATTCTCGGCACCGATGCGGAAGCGTAGCGCGTCCGCTCCACCCCGATCGTTCGCACCTCGAGGCCCCCATGGCAGCCGCGCTCGCTCGAGGCCGAGACCTATGGCGCCGGCCCGACAGGCCGGCCTTCGATGCGCATGGAGCCGGAAGAGCCGCTCTGTCCGCGCGATGCTCCTGCGGCGTTTCATCGACGTCGCTCGAGCCGGGGATGATCTGGTCGCTCGGCGCAGGTCGCGTCCGGGGTGCCTACTGGGTCGCGGTCTCGGACTCGCCCACCATGCCCTCGCGCACGACCTCGCCGCCGCAGAGCGAGGTGATCCAGTTGGCGCTGCGCTTCAGGAAGTCGCGGACGATCGAGTCGCCGACGTTGGGCGGGAAGAGGGCGGACACCAGGACGTCCTGGCAGCGCTCGCCGACCAGGCCGCGCTTGCCGTCCGCGATGGGGGAGGCGAAGTAGCCGAGCTCGTCCTTGAGGAAGAGCCGGCCCTGCGAGCGGATCGGCTCCTGACCCTGCAGGACCTCGAAGGTCCGGTTGTCGCGGCCGACCACGAGGCCGATGTCGCCGCGGAGCGCCTTCACATCGGTGAGGAAGATCGGGAGCTTGTAGTAGAGAGCCAGGAGCACCCCGGCGTCGATCGCGTTGTTCTCGACCGGCATCGGGCCGCCCTCGAGGATGCTGCGCAGGAGGCGTTCGCTGCGCGTCACCGTGCGGCGCATGTCCGGGTCGAAACGCCCGAGCAGCTCGTCGATGCCGGCGATCTGCGGCACCTGCTTCAGCATCGTGGCGTTCTTGACCTCGTCGCGGACCCGATTGCCCACCCGGAGCCTCATGTCGTCGAGATTGGCGTGTCCGAAGCCGACCTTGAGCCCTTCGATCTCGACGATCGCCAGGCGGGTCCTCGGAGCTTGCTCCAGGATGGTCTTCTCGATGTAGAATCTCATCTCGTCCTCGAGTCAGCGTGAATGGGCCTCTTCGCCGGCGTTCTACCACGACGGGGGACCAAGGACGGACTCCGAAAGCATGAAGTCGAACCGGCGCGGTGGACGCCCCGGGCCCGGCGACGACCGATCCACAGGGCCGAAGGCGGGTCCGGGACGGGACTTCCGACGACCGAGACTTCCCGGCCGGCGGCCTTGAGTGAGCACCCCGGCCCTCATATCTTAGGGGCCCTTCAAGGGCCGAGGTCCATACTTGTACCCGCGGGAGTCTGGGGATGGGGGCGCGGCGCGCGTGACGCCGGCCCAGCGACCCCTGGTGACGCGGTAGGAATCCGAACGATGAAGAGCGACATCCACCCGAAGTACATCAGCTGCCAGGTGACCTGCGGTTGCGGCAGCACCTTCACCACCCGCGCCACGGTGGCCGAGCTGCGCGTCGAGATCTGCGCCGCCTGCCATCCCTTCTACACCGGCACCCAGAAGTTCGTGGACACCGCGGGCCGGGTCGAGAAGTTCCGTCGCCGCTACGGCAAGGCCTCGGACCAGGCCAAGAAGAACTGATCCGGTCCCACCTGGATGTCGCTCCTCGACGCCCTCGAACGAATGTCGCGGCGTTTCGATGAACTCGAAGCGCTGATCGTCGTTCCCGAGGTCATCAAGGACCAGCAGCTCTACACCGGCTATCTCAAGGAGCGCGGCGGCCTGAAGACCAAGGTCGAGGCCTTTCGCGACTATCGCCGCGCCGAGAGGGAGCTTCACCAGGCCCGCGCCGAGCTGGAGGTGCTGGCCGAGCCCGGCGAGCGCGAGCTCTTCGAGGCGGAGATCGAAAACCTCGAAGCCGAGCTCGAACGCGGCTTCGAGAAGCTCCGGGAACTCTTCGTCACCGACGACGAGGATGCGAACCGGGACGTCATCATGGAAATCCGCGCCGGCACGGGGGGCGACGAAGCCGCCCTGTTCGCCGGCGATCTCTTCGACATGTACTCCCGCTACGCCGAGTCGAGAGCTTGGAAGGTCGAGATCCTCGAGGCCACCCCCGGCACGGTCGGCGGCTTCAAGGAGATCGTCGTCAACCTCAAGGGTGAGGGCGTCTTCAAGCGCCTGCGCTACGAGTCCGGCGGGCACCGCGTCCAGCGCGTCCCCGCGACCGAGACCCAGGGGCGCATTCACACCTCGGCGGCCACCGTCGCCGTCCTGCCCGAGGCGGACGAGGTCGAGGTGGACATCCGCGAGGACGACCTGCGCATCGACGCCTTCCGCAGTTCCGGGCCCGGCGGCCAGAGCGTGAACAAGACCTCCTCGGCGATCCGTGTCACCCACGTCCCGACCGGCGTCGTGGTCTCCTGCCAGGACGAGAAGTCGCAGCACAAGAACAAGGACAAGGCCCTGCGCATCCTCGCCGCCCGGCTCTACGAACTCGAGAGTCGAAAGAAGAACGAGGAGCGCAGTTCGACCCGCAAGGCCATGATCGGCTCGGGGGATCGCAGCGAGCGCATCCGTACCTACAACTTCCCCCAGAACCGGATCACCGACCACCGCATCAACCTGAGCCTCCACAGCCTCGACCGAGCGCTGGAGGGGGAGCTGGACGATCTCATCGAGCCCCTGATGGACCACGACAAGGAGCTGAAGCTCCAGAGTCTCGAGGAATAGGAGAAGCCTGAAGATGACCGAGCAGAACCAAAGCGGCGACGCGCCGATGACGCCGGAGCCGACCCCGGTCTACGACCTGACCTACCAGCACATCTACGCCGGTCAGGTCTTCAAGCAGTTCTACGTCTTCCTCTGGGTGAGCCTCGCGCTGCTGCTCGGCGCGATCCTGCCCTGGAACGGCGAGTTCAGCGGCAAGAGCGGCTTCACCCTCTGGCAGGCGCTGATGATCGTCTTCTCGAGCGGTTGCATCTGGAACGCCTACCAGTGCATCAAGGGGCGTCGTCTGACCCTCTGGCCCCTCCTCGCGGTCGAGATCCTCGGCATCCTCTTCGTCCTCGTCCACTACCGTGACGTCGAGTCGCAGGGCGACATCATCAAGTTCAACCACCTCGCCGCGATCCAGCAGGAGATCGACCAGGCTCCCGAGAGCATGAAGATCAACGCCGGATACATGGAGGTCCTGACCCAGCGGCAGGAGGGCGTGAAGGCGGCCTACGAGAACGGCGTCAGCCCCAGCTTCACCGCGCTCTTCGGCTTCGGCAGCACCTACATCAACGCGGACGTCGAGACCCGGGCGGTCGCCGAGGCCCAGGTGGGCATGTTCGGCATGGGCTTTCACGTGACCTGGCTGGCCCTCGCCTTCCTGATGGTCTTCATCATCGGGTCCACGATCTTCGCGGTCGTGACCGCGAAGCCCAAGGAGGACCCGGCCGAGGCCCGGCGCCGGGCC
>JBFIHP010000482.1:0-3452 GCA_041601735.1 Planctomycetota bacterium
AGGCCGCGGGCGGCCATGGCCCGACCGATCCGGCGGGGGTCGGCCGCCAGGATGTCGAGGATCTCGTAGGCCCGGAGCAGCGCCTGGGGCGCGACGGCCTCGCCGGTGAGGAAGGCGATGTCGGTCGCCAGCAGCCGGAGGCCGAGATCGGCGGCCAGAGCCCCCAGGAGACCGGATCTCACCAGGGCGGCGTGGGGCTCGTAGAGGAGGCTGCCGGGCACGGCGGCTGGGGGCGCGGGCCGGACCGGCGCCTCGTAGACGAACCCGCGATCGGCCAGGACGACCCGGCGCCCGCCACGCGCGAGTTCGCCGGTGGCCAGGACGAGCTCCTTCAACTCCGATCCCAGCCCCAGGAATTCGAGGTCTCCGTGGCCCTCGATCTCCTCGAGCGGCGCGAGCGGCGAGAGCTTCACCAGCAGACCGCCGGACGGGGCAAGTGCGAGGAGTTCCGAGAGCCGGGGTGAGGCCTCTTCCGGGTGGTGACGGCGCCGGCCCTGCGGGCGCCGATCCGGATCGGCGTACAGGAAAGGCGCGCGCGGGGCGGCCCCGGGAGCGCGGCCCCGGACGAAGAGCGCGTCGAGTCCCGCGACCTCGAGGTTGGCGCGGGCGAAGATCAGACGCCCGGCATCGACGTCGAGCGCGACGAGCGGACCGCGACGCGCGAGCGCGAGGCTGTCCAATCCCACGCTGCAGCCGAGCTCCGCCACGAGGGCGCCGCGCGGAAAACGTCCGGCACGGTGGTCGGCGCAGGCCGCCGACGAGCCCTGCGCGGCCGCCAGGCCGTCGAGGAAGAGCCGGTCGGCGAGCGGCTGGCGATCGCGCAGCGCCCGCCGCGCCCGGTCCTGATCGACGAGAGCCGCGGCCCGGCGTGGATCGAGGGTCTTTCTCAGCTCGAGGAGGGCGCGCCGCGCATCACCGGTATCGGGAAGGCTCGCCGCGGCGGCGCGACCGGCCTCGGAGACCAGGAATGCGGCGAGTTCGGGAGCGGTCGCTTCGGTCATGGCGTCGCCGGCATTCTCCGCGAAGGCCGCGGTGACGACGAGGGCCGATCAGGATTTGAAGATGCGGGCGTCGATGCCGTGCCGCTTCACCAGGCGCGAGAGCTGGCCCCGATCCATGTGCAGGGACCGCGCCGCGGCCGCGATGTTGCCCTTCGCCTCCTTCAGCCGGGCCGAGATCAGCCAGTGCTCGAAGGCGCGCTTCGCGTCCGGCAGCGACATCGAGTTGTCGGCGAGACTCGTACCGGTCTCGGTCGCCATGATCTCGAGCTCCTCGCGGCGCGCCCGGATCACGTCGGTGCTCGAGAGCGCCAGGGCCGCCAGGACGGTGATGTGCCGCAGCGCGGAGAGCAGCTCGTCGTTGCTGCCGACCTGTTCGGCCGCCAGGTCGAGATAGACCGCCCCGAAGCAGCGATCTCCCGCCGAGATCGGCACGCAGGCCGCGAGACGCCCCTCGGCCCTCTCGACCTCGCAGTCGATCGCGGCGGCGGCCGCCGCCGTCACGCGCGCGGCGACGGCGAGACCGGAGGCCATGTCCGCGTCGCCGAGATTGCTGCGCAGGATCGACTCGGTCACGGCCTCGTCCGCGCCGGTCATGGACGACAGGTGGAGCAGGAAGCGCGCATCCGGAAAGAGCCCGAGCAGCACCCCTTCCAGGGCGGTGAGGATCGCGACCGGTTCACGGCGTTCGTGGAGGCGGGGCGCGGCGTCGAGGATCCGCCCGAGCAGGCGGGCACGACGGCGCGCGGACGCGGCGTCGATATCCCGACCGGCCACCCCCCGAGCGAGGGTCTCGGATTGGGTCATCGTCATGGGACTCGTCTGGATGTGTGGTCAGCAGTAGCGAGCAAATGCAGGAGGAACCGTACCACGGAGGGCGGGGACCTTGCAGCCCAAAAAGGCCGCCATTTTTGCCCTGCGGGCGGCGGCTTCGCGCTCGACGGCCGGTTCAGTCGCCCTGGACGCGAGCGAGCCCGAGGACCTTGTTCCGCCATGCGCTCTCGAACTGCGCGAACGAGGTCTCCGTGAACTTCTGGAACATCGTCTCGAACGAGGCCGGGAAGTCGACCGCCTTGGAGCGGCCCTCCTTGTAGCGCGGCAGGTTGACCTCGATGTTCGTGCGGCACCAGAGCTTCCGGAAGGCCGCGATCCCGTGGCTGCGGATGAAGTAGTCGACCCAGGAGATCCCCGCCCCGTACTGGGCGCGGTAGCGCTGGTGTTCGTGGAGCTGGGCCACGGTGGGGAGCATGTCCTCCTTGGCGAGGGCCACGGCGATCCGGTGCGGGTCGCGGCCGTCGTCGGCGAGGTAGTTGCAGAAGCCCTCCACCATCGACCGCGACATCGGACGCGAACCGCCCCATCGCGATGCCAGCATGACCGCGAGGGTGTGCTTGAGCGGGATCTCGGATTCGACCGCGTGATAGCTGAACCACCAGGAGTAATCCCAGCCGTGCGCCTCGTTGCGACCGGTCTTGGCGCTGCACTCGCCGTCGTCGCGGAAGATGTAGAGGTGCCAGGGGTCCGGCGAGGGGATGCCGAGGAAGCGCACGACCTTGGCGATCCAGGCGTCCAGTTCGTCGCCGAGCGCCTTGCGCGCGGACTCGTCGGCGTACTTCTCGACGTCGGGCGAGAAGTGGATCTTCAGATGGACGGTGTCCAAGCGCGGCCAGCTGTCCATGTCCAGCATCATCTGGACCAGATCGAGCCCGCGATTCGCGGACTTGCGATCGGCCTTGTTGCCGATCTTCCTGAGATGCAGGAAGTGCTTGCGCGCCTCGCGGTACTTCTCCTCCTGCAAGGCGATGCGCCCCAGGTTGAGCTTGGCCGAGTCGAGCACGTCCTGGCGCATGAAGGACAGGGTGTGCATGTACTCGAAGCGTTCGCGCGAGAGCGCCCGGCGCCCCTGGAAGTAGTAGAGCTGGCCGAGGAACTGCGGCGCCTTGATGTGCTTGGGATCGAGCTCGCAGGCGCGCTTCAGCTTCGCCTCGGCCTCCGCGAGCTCTCCGGCCCGCCACTTCATGTTGCCGTAGGTGACCAGAGTGGGAACGTCGGGACCGCGGTCCTTCAGGATCTCGTCGTAGAGGGCCCAGCACTCCTCGAAGCGGCCCTCGACGTTGAGTTCGCGCGCCTTGTCGAAGCGGGTGTCGATCGGCGCGTCGGGGTCGTCCCAGGCGGGTTCGACCTCGTCGTCGTCGTCCTGCGCGCGGGCGCTCGTGATCGCGCAGGCGAGCAGCAGCAGGGCGAGGAGAAACCGGCCCGTGATCGATCTGTGCCATTCGCTCGTCATGATCCGCTCCGCATCGTCAGCTTCGGCGAGGGGTCGGGCGCCGGCTCCGACACCCGCGAGGGCCTTGCCCATGATTCCGTGGTTCACCTCGTCGATGATACGGTCTCCGCCCGCGGATGGACAAACCGATGGTCGTCGGGAGCATCGCCCGGCGCGCCGCGCCATGG
>JBFIHP010000483.1:0-3446 GCA_041601735.1 Planctomycetota bacterium
CGCCTGCATCGCGACAGCATCGACTTCGACCGCATGACGGTGCAGGAAGGAGATGCCAGGCCCGCGACCTTCTCGTTCACGCCGCAGCCCCTGATCGCGGAGCAGATCCCCTGCCACATCACCCGCACGACCGCTCGTACCCACGAGATCATCGCCGCCAACATCGAGCGCTCGGCGATGTTCAGCGGGTCCATCAGCGGCCCCGGACCGCGCTACTGTCCGAGCATCGAGGACAAGATCCACCGCTTCGCGGGCAAGGACTCGCACCAGGTCTTCATCGAACCGGAGAGCCGATCGACGCCGATCTACTATCCGAACGGGATCTCGACCAGTCTGCCCGCCGAGGTGCAGGAGGAGTTCCTGCGCAGCATTCCCGGACTCGAGGAGGCGCGCATCCTGCGCCACGGCTATGCCGTCGAGTACGACCACGTCGATCCGACCGAACTCGATCACCGGCTGATGACCAAGCGGGTCGTCGGTCTCTTTCACGCCGGCCAGATCAACGGCACGACCGGCTACGAGGAGGCGGCGGCGCAGGGCTTCATGGCCGGCGTCAATGCGGCCCTCTTCGTTCGCGATGAGGAGGCCCTGGTACTCGAGCGCCATGAAGCCTACATCGGCGTCCTGATCGACGATCTGGTGACGCGCGGTGTGCAGGAGCCCTACCGCATGTTCACCTCGCTTGCCGAGCATCGGCTCCTGCTGCGCCACGACAACGCCGATCTGCGACTGGAGGAAGCCGCGCGTCGCATCGGCGTCGCGACCGACGAGCGTCTCGCGCGGAGCGCGGAGAAGCGGCGGCTGCTCGTCGAGGGGCGCGAACTCGTCGGGGGTCGCTCGCGCGATGGCCGTGGTCTCGACCGGCTCCTGCGCCGGCCGGGCGCGAGGATCGACGATTTCGATGCCGATCTTCCCGAACTCTTCGTCGCGCCCTGGGACGACGAGGTCCGGCTCCTGCTCGAGACCGAGATCCGCTACGAGGGCTACGTCGATCGTCAGCGGGCCATGGTGGAGAAGATGCGCAAGGCGGGCTCGATGCGCATCCCCGAGGATCTCGACTATGCGAGCGTCAGTCAGCTGCGCGCCGAGGCCCGGGAGAAGCTCGCCGCCATCCGGCCCCGGACCATCGGCCAGGCCGCGCGGATCTCGGGCATCTCGCAGCCCGACCTGAGCCTCGTCATGATCGCGATCCGCAGGCTCGAGTTCCGCGCAGGGACGGGGACCGGGTCGGCCGGACCGGGGCAGGGGTAGTCAGCGGCGAGGGGTTCGGCTAAAAGGGCCCTCGTGACGGCTGCGTCTTGCGAGCCGGCCGGACAGCACAGGACCGAGGAGACCGCGATGGCGCGCGTGACGATCCAGAACGAGGCCCGGACGATCGAGGTCCCGGCGAACTCCAACCTTCGCAAGGCGCTCATGGACGCCAAGGCGCCGCTCTACGACGGGGCGCACAAGCTCCTCAACTGCAGAGGCAAGGGCATGTGCGGTTCCTGCGAGATCCTCGTGATCGCCGGCGCCGATCAGCTATCGCCCCGGACCCCGGCCGAGCACAAGAAGCTCAAGACCTACGACGTCCACAGCCGCCTCGCCTGCCAGTGCGCCGTGATCGGCGACGGCGAGATCGAGGTCAACACGCTGGCCCTCTGAGGCCTCGGGGCACCCTCAGCGACTCGACTCCGCCCGATTCTTCCAGGCCGCCTCGATCTCGCGTTGCACGCGCAGATGGACGGCACGTGCGTCCATGGCTCCGTGGTCGCGATCCGGGAGGATCTCCACCGAAGCGTTCGCGCCCGCGCCGTCGAGGAAGGTCTTCAGGCGGGCGACGCCCCGATGGAGGTAGAAGTCGTCCTCGTCGCCAACCATGACGTGGATCTTGCCCTGGAGCGACGCGCGCAGGGAGGCCCAGTTGGCCTCCAGGTTGGCGAGGAAGTCGTGGCGGTCGAAGGCTCGCGCGACCTCGGGATCGATCACCCCGGTCTCCGGATGGAAGAGCGGTCGGGGCTCGAGATCGCTGCCGAGCGGCGCGTACATCGCGACGTAGGACTGCAGGAGATTGCCGCGGCGAACGATTCGCTCGAAGGCGGCCTGCTCGCGCAGGCTCAGGACCTTCTTCCCGTCGCGTCGAACCAGGACCCGTTCGGTACCTGCCGGCGTGGTGAAGGCGTTCGGCAGCGGGTTCGCCCCGAGATCGAGGCCGAAGAAGTCGCGATGGCTGAGCGGGTCGGGCGCGAGGGCCCAGACGCCGCCGAAGAAATCGGGGTTCTCGACCTGGAGCCTGAGCGCCGCGAGGCCGCCCGCGCCGCGACCGACCAGGAAACGGCCTGCGGGCTCCGCCACGACCGGGAACTCGTCTTCGATGGCCGGGATGATCTCGGCGAAGAGGGCCTCGCGGAACGCGCCGTGCCCCGCCGAGTCGCGGAAGCCGTGAAAGCCGCGCCGGCCGTTGGGGTCGAGCAGGACGAGGATGAAGTCCTTGCAGTGATCACCCGAGCCGTTGAAGGGAGGGAAGTAGAGCCCGCGCTTCTGGAAGAACTTGACCGCGCTGCGGAGATCCTCGCCGATGCCGGGAATCCAGTACTGGACCGGATAGCGGCGGCCTTCCTCCTTGCGATAGTTGAGCGGCATGACCACCGCCGTCTGCATGAAGAAGCGCGTGCCCAGCTGCCGGCCGACGATACGCGACTCCAGGTAGCGGTAGCGAACCCGGCCGACGTCCTCCCGGCGCGGCCGGATGATCGGCTCATCGATCACGAGCTCGGTGCGCGTCGCGTCGTCGAGCGTGACCCGGCGCGTCCCGCTCCGGCCGTTGCCGTCGGCATCGGTGAACTCGGCGCTGCCGGGGTTGAGGTCGAGCAGGGCCTGGATCGCGTAGCGTCCCGGTTCCAGTCGGCCGAGGCCGTAGGGATGACCGGCCACGGAGGCGTCGAAGATGACCTCGTCTCCGGCGCGAAGACGGTTCACGTCGCGTCGGAGGACGATTCCGTCGAAGGGACCGCTGCGCAGCGATTCGCGCGGTTCGCCGACGAGCTTGCGTGAGATCAGGAGATAGACCGAACCGGTGGCCGCCTCACGCGAGACGAGCTTGTCGAAGCTCACCGAGATCGTCGGTCCGCGCTGGGCCGCGAGGGGCAGCGCGAGCATGAGGAGGGTCAGGGCGAACTGCGGCAACCACCTCGTCGCCGGGCTTCGAACTGGATCGATCTTCATGTTCCCTCCGCGAGCAATGGAGCGCGGCCCTTCAGCGAGGCGCGCGACAGCGAGACGATAACGAATCGCAGGCGACAGGTTCGAACCGCCGCCTGAAAACCGCGGCTTCGACGGGAGACGGCGCCGCCGAATTCCCGGCCGCGCGACCGGAGGGGGCGCGGGCTCGCGCCTCGTCGTCGCGGCGGCAGCGAAAGTCCACCGAGATGTCTTGAGAATGAGTCTCAGGAATTGCTTGCGGCCCG
>JBFIHP010000484.1:0-3445 GCA_041601735.1 Planctomycetota bacterium
CAAGAAGAAGGCCACGCGCAAGAAGGCCAAGAAGAAGGTCGCCAAGAAGAAGGCGACCCGCAAGAAGGCCACGCGCAAGAAGGCGAAGAAGAAGGTCGCCAAGAAGAAGGCGACTCGCAAGAAGGCGACTCGCAAGAAGGCGAAGAAGAAGGTCGCCAAGAAGAAGGCCACGCGCAAGAAGGCCAAGAAGAAGGTCGCCAAGAAGAAGGCGACCCGCAAGAAGGCCACGCGCAAGAAGGCCACGCGCAAGAAGGCCACGCGCAAGAAGACCACGAAGAAGGCGACCGCTCGCAAGACCGCGACCAAGCGCTGATTTCGGATTCCCTCGGGAATCGTCTGGGAGGCTGCCGAAGGGCAGCCTCCTTTTTTCGTGACGTTGCGGAGCGGCGGATCCCGGGGGCGGTTTTGCCTGTCGGTTCGGGATCGCTATCGTAGTGAAGACGTCCCCAACGATCCGACGAGGTCTCCGATGCCCCTGCGAATCATCTCGAGTCTCCTGCTGTTCGTCTTCTCCGCCCTGCCGGCCTTCGCCCAGGGCACCTCGTCTTCGAGACTCGAGCCGCCGGACGTCTACGACTTCCCGGAGTCGCCGTCCTTCAGGCCTCGCTACGAGCACGACGAGCGCCGCAAGAAGATCATCCTGAATGCGGACTTCTTCTGCAGCGTTTGCGCCGAAGAGGGGCGGATCTCGGCGAAGCATCGCGACGAGATGAAGGACTCCCTGGAGCAGACGGTCAAGTTCAAGATCCCGCTCAACGACGGGACCAAGGAGCGGCATCACGGCGCCTTCCGCCTGATGGATCGACCCGCGCAGCAGGTCCTGGACTTCGTCACGGCCAAGAAGCAGAAGGCACGCAATCCGGTCTTCATCGAGGACGGGATGTTCCGGCTCTACGCGGACCTGCCCGGTTTCAGCACCAAGAAGTTCAAGTGGGATCGTCGTGAAGAAGAGCTCGAGCTCCTGAGCGACATCTTTCCGGAGGTCTCGGGCAAGACCGTCAACCTGAACGGGCACCAGCACGCGCACCTCTATCTCATCCGCGCCCACCGGCTCCTCCGCGAGTTCTCCTGGCTGGTCGATCTCGAAGGGAACAAGGAGGCGATGCAGTGGCTCGGGCCCTACCTCGGCTGCTACGAGAAGTTCGAGATCTTCATCTTCCAGAAGCGGAAGAACCTCGACGAGTTCCTTCTCGAGCACCTCGGCGCGGCCGGCGAGGACGGCCGTTGCTGGCACAACCTGAAGGATCGGAGCATGGCCACGATCCTCCACGGCGACGGTCTCGAGGACTACGAGATCATGAACACCTTCACCCACCGCTTCGCCTACAACATGCTGGGCGGCTACCGGCTCTACGGCTACGACCTTCCGGCCTGGGTGATCCTCGGCTTCGCTCACGTCATGGAACGCCGGGAGCGGACCGACTTCAACACCTTCATCTTCGGCGAGGCGAAGGTGCCGGACCTCCCGAACGTGAAGAAGTGGAAGGTCCACGTCCGCAAGATGGTCGTGAAGGACGACATCCCGCGGTCGCTTCCGGAGATCGCCGACATCGAAAACGTCTCCCAGGTCACCGCCGACGAGCACATCCTCCTGTGGAGCCTGATGAGCTATCTCATGCAGAAGGACCTGAAGAAGACGGGTGTCTTCTTCAACATCCTGAAGGAGAAGAAGCCGGGTGAGTCCACACGGAACAACGTCATCCGGGCGCTGCGAACGGCCTACGGCCTCTCGATCCCGATCCTCTGGGAGCAGTGGAAGGCCTGGGTCATCGAGACCTATCCCTCCGTCTGAGGCGCGGCCTCGAGAGAGAGCATGAAGAAGGGGCCGCCCGGCTCGGGCGGCCCCTTCCTGTTTGTTCCCTCGCGATCAGGATCCCCGTTTCCCGCGAGCAGCGCCCGCCCGACCGGCCGGCACTCGAGCGGAGCGTCGGCCCGACAGGTCGGCAAGCGATGGTCGTGGATTCGAAGAGGCCGCTCGGTCAGAGCGGCGCTCCTGTCGAGAGGCATGCCGGCCCGCCAGGCCGGCATGCGAGGCTCGCTCCGTGGGACTCGAAGGCCGCTCTGTCAGCGCGGCATCCATGCGGCGCTCCTGCGGCGCCCGGCCCGGCGAGCCGGGCACTCAGCCGGTCAGTCGAAGGTGACGGCGACGTACTGCCCGCCCGAGAACTCGGCCATCGGCTTCAACAAGGAGGCGTTGCCGATTCCGAAGGTCAGGGTATGGAAGACCATCTTGGTCCGGCTGTTCAGCACCTTGAAGTAGCGCAACAGCTCGGAGATGTCGGTGATGCGACCGTAGGTCGGCATGCCGTCGGTGAAGAAGAAGACGGTGTCGCTCTCGACCGTGTGGTTCTTCGAGGGGATCTCCTGCTCCTCGTTGGCCAGTCCGAAGGCGAAATTCAGGGCCGCGAAGGTGTTCGTCCCGCCCTTGTCCTCCTTGATCATCCGGCGCTGGATCTCCTCCGCCGTGAGCTTCGAGAGGAACTTGATCGCGACGTTCTTGTTGCCTGCGCTCGCCCTCTGGAGCGACTTCTTCCAGGGCCTGACCTCGGTGTCGAAGAGGCAGATGTTGAACCGGACGTGGCTCCCGAGGTTCGCGATCGTCGCGATCAGCTCCTCGCGGCAGAGGTCGATCTTCGTCTCGGCGTTCTTCCCGTAGCGCTTCTTGAAGGCCGCGACCTTCTCCTCGTCGCTCGTGTCCATGGTGATCTTGTCGGACATGCTCCCGGACACGTCCAGGATGAAGAGGATGCGCTGCGACTTGGTCCGGATGCCCATGAAGGGCGGCGCGTCGTCCGGGCCGCCGCCGTAGGCCGCCATGGCCTCCTGGAGCTTCCTCCTCTGCTCGTCCAGCTGAGCCCGGGTCGGGATCTCGAACTTGTCGCCCACGCGGGCCCACCAGTCCTTCCAGGTATTCGGGTCCGGCGAGTAGCTGCGGCCCGTCAACTCGACCAGGGCCCGGTGGGCGTCCTCGCGAAGGCGGCCTTCACCGCTCTCGAGCACCTCGATCAGGGGCGTGACGCTCTTCTTGTCGCGCAGGCCCGCGAGGGCGGCGATCGCCGTGGCCTGGACGCGCCAGTCCGGGTCGTCCTTCATGAGCTTCAGGCAAAGGTCGATCGCCTCGTTGCACTGCAGGGTGACCAGGGCGTCGATCGCAACCAGGCGGATCTGGGGCTCCCGGTCCTCGAGCAGGTCGATGAGCCGCTCCTGGGCCTTGCCGTCCTCGGCGGGCATGAGGGCGAGGATCTCGGCGGCGACGAGGCGGAGCTCGTAGGTCTTGTCGGATGAGAGCTTGAAGATCGTGTCGTAGGCCACCTTCGGTCGCGTGACCTTGAAGGCCTCGAGGATGGTGAGCTTCTTCTCCAGCTTCGAGGTCTTCTTCAGCTCCCGGGTCAGCGTGGCGAGGCCTTCGGGCGTGTTCTGCTTGGCCAGGGCCGGCGCCACCGAC
>JBFIHP010000485.1:0-3443 GCA_041601735.1 Planctomycetota bacterium
CCCTCGATGCCCAGCCGGGTCAGCCGGTCGGCGTCAGCAAGTACTGCCTGAGCTGCCACGACGGCACGATCGCGCTCGGCGCCGTCGCCAGCGAACCGACCTCGATCCAGATGCAGGGCTCCCAGTTCATCACGGGCAAGGGGCACATCGGGACGGACCTCTCGGACGACCACCCGATCAGCTTTCACTACTCCTCGGGGCTCGTCGCCGCCGATCCCCAGATTCGCGACCCGGCGATCCTGCCGCCCGAGATCCATCTCCCCGAGGGCAAGGTCGAGTGCACGACCTGCCACGATCCGCATCGCAATCTCTACGGCGACTTCCTGGTGCGCGATCCGCGATTCGGCAACCTCTGCACCGCCTGTCACGACATGCAGGGCTGGCAGGTCTCGTCGCACCGGAGCTCTCCGAATTCGATGCCCGCGACCTGGAGCTGGCCGCACGCGACGATCGAGGAGAACGCCTGCGGCAGCTGCCACGTCACTCATGGCGCCGGCCAACCCGAACGGCTCCTGAGGACCCCCATCGAGGAGGACAACTGCCTCGTCTGTCATGACGGCCAGTCGTCCACCTACAACATCAAGGCCGAACTCGACAAGTCGGCGGCGCACGACCCGCGTCTCTATCAGGATCTGCACGACGCGGCCGAAAACGTGAGCGGCGGCCAGGCTCACGTCGAATGCGCCGACTGTCACAACCCGCACGCCGTGGTCGGAGGCGCCTTGACGCCCTTCCCGCAATACACGGCCATCGGCCCCACGCTCGCCGGCAGCCGCGGCGTGAGCATCGGCGGCACCGAGGTCACCAACGCGCAGAACGAGTACGAGATCTGCCTGCGCTGCCACGGCGACAACGCCGTGCCGGTCCCGAACCGCATCACGCGCCTCGCCGACAGCGCCAATCTCAGGCTCGACTTCAACACCAGCAGTTACAGCTACCACCCCGTCGCCGGACCGGGGGCCAACCCCGACGTACCGAGCCTGATCAACGGCATCCCTCCGGGCGCGCAGATCCGCTGCACCGACTGCCACAACAACGATTCATCGCGCCGGATGGGCGGAGCCGGACCGGATGGGCCCCATGGCTCGGTTCACGACTACCTGCTCGCGAAGAACTACACGACGACATCTCCGAACAACGAGTCGGCGAACGAGTATGCCCTCTGCTACTCCTGCCACAGTCGCTCGAGCATCCTCAACGACGAGAGCTTCGACGAGCACCGCATGCACATCGTCGACGAGGATACCGCCTGTTCGGCCTGCCACGATCCGCATGGCGTCGGACAGGCCGCCATGAGCAGTTCCGACCACAGTCACCTGATCAACTTCGACCTCTCGGTGGTCTTCCCCGAGAGCCAGACCAACAAGATCGAGTTCGTCGATCAGGGGCGCTTCAGGGGCAGCTGCACCCTTCTCTGCCACGGCGAGAATCACCGAGACGAGGACTACTGAGATGCATGACTCCGAACGCCGACCCATCCTTCACGACTTCGGCTCCCTCTGGTTTGCCGCCGTCACGCTCATCCTGTTCGCCTTCGCGATGGGCGCCGCGACGATCTTCGAGGTCGAGCATGGGACCGAGATGACCCTGGCGCGCTTCTATCGCTCCTGGTGGTTCCTCGCCCTCCTCGGGATCATCGCGCTGAGCTCGATGTCCTCGGTGATCAGCCGCATCCCCTTCCGCAGGCGTGAACTCGGTTTCGTGTTCACCCACGGCGGGCTCTTCGTCGTCGCCGTCGGCGCGATCGTGACCTTCCAGTTCGGCATCTCCGGACGGGTCGCCGTGAGCGAGGGGCAGACCGTCACCGAGTTCCAGGTCGACGACAGCGAAGCCCTGGAGGTCGCCGTCGGCGGCGACCGCGAGGTCGTCGACCTCAGTGACACGATCGGCGGTCTCGAGAAGATCGAAGAGAAGGGTGGCATCAGGAGAATCGAGCTCGCCGAGGTCACGCTCGACCTGCTGAGCTATCACCCCGACTCCGAGTTGAAGACCGTCCTGCGCGAGGGCGGCGCCGACTCCCGCGGCGCCATCGAGGCGGTGCTCAGTCACGGCGATCATGTCCACGCGACTCCGGTCTTCATGGGCCAGAGCACGATGATCGGCGAGCTCGGAATCGGGTTCCGGCGCATCGACGCCGACGAGCTGGCGAAGATCACGAATCCGAAGCCCGCCGAGGAGACGGCCAGGCAGGGCCCCCGCGTCACGATCACCGTCGGCGAGGAGTCCTTCGAGCTTCCGGCGACGGTTGCGGATGAACGCCACCCTCTCGGCCGCACCGGCCTGGAAGCGCGCGTCCTTCGCTACATGCCGCATGCGACCGTGGCCGAGCGCGGCGGCATGACGAACGTCTCGAACAAGGCGATCAATCCCTACGTCGAGGTCGAGATCACCGGACCTGCCGGTCGCGCCCTCAAGAAGGCCTTCGCCAAGTTCCCGGACTTCGCGGCTTCTCATGAGGGCGATCCGATGCCCGAGGTGAAGCTTCTCCTCACGGTTCCCCTCGACGACGACTCGAGACCCCCGATCGAGGTCCTCGCCGGACCGGACGGGAGCCTCATGGCGCGCTTCACGGGCGAATCGGGCCTGCCGGACGTGATCGAGGAGATCGAGGTCGGCACGGCGGTCGCGACTCCCTGGTCGGACTTCCGCTTCCTGATCGAGCGCCGACTCGACCATGCCGAGATCGGCGCCGAGCTGACTCCGATCTCGCCGCCGCGGGCCCAGCGCCGCGCGGGCATGGTCATGCAGGTCGAGGTCGCCGGCGCTTCCCGTCGGCTCTCGATGCAGAAGTACGACCGCAAGAACATCGTGGTCGGCGGCAAGGCCTTGCAGCTCATGTGGAGCGGCAGCTCGAGGCCGCTGGGATTCTCGCTGACGCTCGATCGCTTCCATATCGGGAACTACCCCGGAACCGGCCGTCCGCGCTCCTTCGAGAGCCACGTCACGGTCGTGGAGCCGGCGGTCGGCCGGAAGCAGAGCACGGTGATCAGCATGAACAACCCCGCGACCTTCGGCGACTACGAGTTGTTCCAGTCCAGCTACGACGTCTCGCAGGGACGCAAGACGACGATCCTCAGCGTCTCCAACGATCCAGGCCTGCCGATCGTCTTCCTCGGGTACTTCATAGTCATGGGCGGCATGCTCTTCGTCATGGTGCTGCGCATGACCGACGCGAAGCGCCGGGAGAAGATGCGCCAGGACCTGCTCGGGGGCACGAAGTCGGCCGGCCTCATCCCGATCCTCTTCCTGCTGGGCAGCTTTCTCTGCGGCGCCGGTCTGGCCCAGGAGCCAGCCAGGAACGTCGACTACGACCGGATCCGCGACGTCGTCGTGCAACACGACGGACGCTGGATGCCGATGGACACCCTCGCACGCGATGTCGTGCACGAGGTCACCGGGTCGATGTCGTTCCGCGATCTCGATCCGGTCGCCGTCCTGCTCGC
>JBFIHP010000486.1:0-3443 GCA_041601735.1 Planctomycetota bacterium
CGCCGGGAGGGGGTGACCGGTGAGCGACTCCAGGACCTCGTGGTTGGTCGAGAAACCGGTCTTGGTCTTCTTGGGCTTGACGCCGAGCTTCTTGTGCAGCTCCATCTCGTCGAAGAGGATCTCCGAGAGCTGCTTCGGCGAGTTGATGCTGAACTCGCGTCCGGCGAGTTCGTGGATCTCCGCCATCAGGCCTTCGAGCTGCGCCTCGAGTTCGACCTCGAGCTTCGCGAGAACCTCCTTGTCGAGGCGGATGCCGTTGCGCTCGATGCGTTCGAGCACGGAGATCAGGGGGACCTCGAGCGTATCGAGGACCTTGCGGACCTCCGGGCTCAGGCGCTCGTCGAAGAGCCGATAGAGCCGCCAGGTGAAGTCGGCGTCCTCGGCGGCGTACTCGCCGACGACCTCGGGCGCGACCAGATCCATCGTGGTCTGCTCGTCGCCCTCGCCGATGATCGCCGTGGTCTTGATCTTCGTGTAATCGAAGTAACGGAGCGCCAGGCTGTCCAGGTTGTGGTCGCGGGACCCGGGGTCGAGGAGGTAGCTCGCCAGCATCGTGTCGAAGCGGATGCCCCGGAGGTCGATCCCCGCGGTGCGCATGACGGCCAGGTCGTACTTGATGTTCTGGCCGCACTTGCCGATCTTCGGGTTCTCGAGCAGGGGGCGCAGCTTCTCTATCACCCCGGTTCCGCGCGGGAAGCCCAGCGGGTCGGGGACCACCGGCGGCTCCAGGTTGAGGGGCACGTAGAAGCCCTCGCCGGCGGCGATGGAGAAGGCGAATCCGACGATCTCGGCCTCCAGGACGTTCAGGCTGGTCGTCTCGAGATCGACGACGAAGACCTCGACCCTCTCGAGGCGCTTCACCAGGGCGTCGAGCTCGTCCTCGGTCCGGACGAGCCGGTAGTTCTTCTCGACGGCTTCGGTTTCCTGACCGTGCTTCTCGAGGAACTCGGCGCGCAGGGTGTCGAAGGCGAGCTCCTTCATGAGCGGATCGAGGCGCGGCATGTCCGGATCGCGGCGGTGGAGGTCCTTCGGGTCGAGCTCGAGCTCGAGGTCGGTGTGGATCGTGACCAGCTCCTTGCTGAGCATCGCCATGTCCCGCTGGGCCACGAGGTTCTCGCGGACCTTCTTCTTCGAGTAGTCCGCGGCGCGATCGAGGCAGGCCTCGACGCTGCCGAAGGTCTTGACCAGGTCGAGGGCCGTCTTCTCGCCGACTCCGGAGACACCCGGGACGTTGTCCGAGCTGTCGCCCATGAGCGCCAGGATGTCCACCACCCGTTCGGGCGGCACCCCGAACTTCTCCTCCACGCCGGCCGGATCGACGATGATCAGGTCCGACCCGGGCTTCATGATGTCGTAGAGAACCACGTCGTCGCTCACGATCTGCATGAAGTCCTTGTCGCCGGTCACGATGTTGACGAAGAAGCCCTCGGCGACGGCGCGTTTCGCGAGCGTGCCGATGACGTCGTCGGCCTCGAAGCCGGGCTTCTCGATCAGGGGGATGGCCAGGGCCTCGGTCATGTCCCGCATGTAGGGCAGCTGGCTCCGCATCTCGTCCGGCATCTTCTCCCGGGTGGCCTTGTAGGCGGGGAAGAGCTCGTGCCGGAACGTGGGCTCGGGCGTGTCGAAGACCACGGCCATGTGCGTCGGCTTCTCGCGCGCGATGATCCGCAGCAGGGTTCGCGTGTAGCCGTAGATCGCCCCGGTCTCGAGGCCCTTGCCGTTCGACAGCCGCGACCGGAGGAAGGCGAAGTAGGAGCGATAGGCGAGGGCGGAGCCGTCGACCAGGAACAGAACCTTGTCCTTCGGGGGGGGCACGATCGACGTCCTCGAAAACCCAGGTGAATGAAGCGAGGCTCATCCTACGGGGCCGGGGGGGCGGCCGATCCTTCCTTCTTGCGGGGGCGATCCCTATGCTTGAACGAGAACGATCCGAACCGGAAGCAGATCCGTGCAACGACCTCTGACCACGATCCTGGCCGCGGCGACCCTCGCTTTCGCGGTGACGGCGCAGGAGCCGGCGACCGACGAGCTCGACCGCTTCTTCGCCGGTCAGCGCTCGGCTCCCACCGAGACGCAGCGCGCCGAGGTCGAGGTCCTGTGGCGGAAGGCTCAGGTCGGCGCCCGCGCCGATCGCCAGGACGCCCGCATCCGACTCACCGAGCTCGGTCGCGTCGCGGCGCTCTTCCTCGAGGAGCAGCTGCGTTCGTCGAGCGCGGATGCCGTGCGCAATGCCGCCATGGTGCTCGGTCGCATCGGCGACGAGCGCGTCCTGGGCATCCTGCGCGAGCGGGTCTTCGCCGAGGGCGGCCCGCCCGCAGGCGGCCGACACCTGATCCTCGCCCTCGGTCAACTCGGTACCCCGGACGACGTTCCGAGCCTCCTCGCTCTCCTCGGGCGCACCAAGCGCAACGACGAGCGGCGCGCGATCTGCTACGCACTCGGGCTCCTCGGCGGGGCCGACGCGGCCGCCGATCTCGCCCGCCACTGGAAAGAGGACAAGGCCCAGGACTTCCGCGCCGCGCTCCTGCTCGCGCTCGGCCGGATGGGCGGCGAGGGCGCGCTCGACCTCGTGCGCGAGGGTCTGCGCTCCAGCAAGGAGACGATCCGCCGTGCCGCGACCCTCGCCGCCGCCGACCTCAGGCTCGAGGCGCTGACTCCCGATCTCCTGAAGGCGCTCAAGGACAGCGACGAACAGGTCGTACGCAGCGCGCTGCTCGGGCTCGCGCTCCAGCGCTCGGACGAGATCGCCACGGCACTGCGCCGCTCCAATCTCTGGCGCGACGGCGAGAACGAGATGCGCGCCGCCTGCCTCCTCGCCCTCGGGCATCAGCGCGGTGAAGCCGTCGATCGCTTCCTGCAGTCACGCCTGAAGCCCCGGGGCGAGCGTCACGACGATGTCCTGCGGGCGCTCGCCTTCGCGCTGGGAGACGAGCCCGGACGGATGGTCGGGGAGGCCCGCGATCGCCTCATGGCGCGCAGCGATCCCGAGGTCGCCCGCGCGCTGTGGTGCGGAATGGCCCGCCGCAGCTCGCAGAGCGGGGGCCTGATGCTCCTCGCCTTCGAGGCGGCGGATTGTCACGACCGCGTGCGCCTGAGTCTGATGGAACTGCTCGCCTGGCGCGATCCCGAGCGCGCGGCGGAGCTCTTCCGCGAGCTCCTCGATCGCCGGGAGCACAAGAAGAAGATCCTCGAGCGCGCCGCCGAATTGCTCGACATCCTGACCGGGCGGCGCGCCGGGGGTCCGGCGCTCCTGGCGGCGCGGGTCCAGGTCGAGATCGACGACCTCGGCGGTTCGGCAGAATGGAACCTCCTGGCCGCGATCCGCGCCGAGATCCGCCGGATCGAGGGCATCGACCGCGACTTCTCGAGCGCCTATCAGGTCCGCCCCGGCCAGCCCCCGCGGCGCCCCGAGCCCTGGACCGACGAGGACGAGGATCTCCGGC
>JBFIHP010000487.1:0-3431 GCA_041601735.1 Planctomycetota bacterium
ACGAGGTCTTGAAGAGGGAGGGGCTGGGCTTCATCCTGCATGGCGAGGGCCGATCCTAATCCCGGCATCCGACAGAGCGGCGACCCCGCGATCGGTCGGAAGCGCCCGCCTGGGCGGGGGATGGAGCAATCGGCGGCGGTCCTTGAAGGCCCCGGCCGCCTTGCTATCATCCGCGCCCATCTGAATACGGACCTGAGAGACGAACCATGGCCAAGTGTCAGATCACCGGAGCCGGCCCGAAGACGGGCAAGACGATCGCCCGCCGAGGCAAGGCCAAGCGCGAAGGCGGCGTCGGCAAGAAGACCACCGGCGTCAACTTCCGGACCTTCAAGCCCAACCTCCAGAAGAAGCGCATCTACGTGCCCGAGCTCGATCGCTGGGTCACCGTCCGGATGACCGCGAAGGCGCTGAAGACCATGGATCGCGACGGCCCCTACAAGGTGCTGCTCGGCGCCGGTCTGGTGAAGCCGCCGAAGGCGAAGAAGAAGGCCTGAGTCCTTCGAACGACGAACACCGAAGCCCCGCGGTCGCCCCGCGGGGCTTTTTTCGTGCCCCCCTTTGCGATCCCGGCCCCTTCCGCTGGAATGAGAGGGCATGAACGAGGTCTCCGACATCCGGCGGACGAAGCCCCGCTTCGACCCCGCGCCGAAGAAGACGCTCTTCGACCGGATCCTCTGGCCGCTGAAGGCCGTCCTCGGCGGCTGGGTCCTCTTCTTCGCCTTCCTCGTCGCCGTCATCGTGGTGCTGGCGGCCTTCCACTTCTCGCGGCCCCGCGTCTTCGAACTCGAGATCCGCGGCCTGCCCGCGGGCGTCGATTTCGTCGCCCTCGTGAACGAGGACGAGACCGGACTCATCGAGCACAACTTCCCCTTCGAGCGGCTCGGCGGCACCGTCGATCACGAGCGTCGTGCGATCGACTCCTGGGCGAGTTACGTCGCGAACCACGCCGCCGGCGGGCCGGTCCGCCTGCCCCTCGACGGCAAGCCGAGCTCGGCAAGCTGCGTCCTGATCCGCCGCGGCGACGGTCGGCTGCAGCGCGCGACCCTCGAGGGCCTCGAGGGCTCCTGGGGCAGCTGGAAGCTCGATCTCGACGGTCGCGCCTGGCGCGACTGCGAGCCGGACCTGCTGCGGCGAGTCGATGTCGGGGGGATCTACCCGCGGCCCGCGCCCGCGCGCGGACGCTGAGCCCTCAGCGGAGCATGACCCAGGGCCAGCCCGCCGCGATCCGCGCGCGCAGCTCGGCGGGACCGACGTCCTCGAGCGCCGTGAGCGTCTTCGGCTTCGTCATTCTCAGGTAGGACTCGAAGAGGACCTCGACCGCGTATCGGCCCTCTTCGGCCAGCGTGATGCGCACCTCCGGGCCGTCGAAGTCGACGATGCGGTCGGGCCAGTCCGCGAAGATCCCTTTCAGATCGGCGATCTCCGCCGGAAGGGCGGGACGGATGCGCAGATGAAAGGACCCGGCGCCGAGCCTCTCGAGCTGGAGATCGGGCGGACAGAGGGGGACCTCGACCGGCGCGGCGATCTCGCCGTCATCGATCGCGACATCGAGCGGCTCCGCCACCGCCTCGTAGCGGCGCAGCAGACCGGACTCGTCGAGGCAGTAGGAGGCCCGCCCGCTCGCCAACACCGGCAGGACGCCGCCCGGCGGAATCCGGGTCGCTCCGAGCCGGCGGGCCCAGCTCGGCGGTAGATCGAGATCGATCACGCCGTCCTTGGCGAGGAAGCCCGACGTTCGGTTGATGAGGTTCCAGGGAGCGGAAGCCGCGAGGAGTCTCTCGACAGCGACGGCGACACGCTCGTTGCTGAGGCTGAAGGCGGCCGTCGGCAGGGCCATGAGACCGCCGCCGCCCCTCCAGCCGAGGAAGACCTGGAGATCACCCGGGACGAGGCCCCGGATCTCGACTCGACCGTGTCGGGGGATGCCGACGAGCGCGGAAACCGGGCCCGCGGCGGGCAGGACCGTCTCGACGTCGCGCATCGGAAAGCGGATGTGATCGACCTCGAGGAGAGCGACGGCCGACCGCGGCGCGGAGCCGCGCAGGATCAGGAAGGGTTCGAAGGGCCTGAGGGCTTCGAGTCCCGAGAATTCGATCGCGAGGCGATGCGCCGGCCGGAGCCTGACCCGGTAGTTGGCGTCGGCGATCACCGGATAGACCGGGCTCACGAGGCTTCCCCTCCGGTTGCTGAAGACGAGGCTCCGGCGTCCCACGAGAGGCGGAATCTCGACGTGGCGTTGCTGACCGCTCAGTTCGATCCGTCGTCGCGCGATCAGCTCGCCGTTCTCCGATCGCGTGATGACGTTCGCAAAGATCGCCTCGCTCATGCCCTCGGGCAGGCCGAAGCCGCAGTCCATGCCCATGACGGAATCGGCGCCGAGGCTCAGGTCAAGCTCGGCCCTGAGATCGTCATAGCGCCCGTCGCCGCAGATGTAGGACCAGCTGGCGTCGCTGACGAGGCCCTCGACGACGACGCGGATGGGCTCGTCGAGTTGCGTCGCCGGAACGAGGCGCGCGATCGTCGCGCGGCTGGCGAAGAGACCGTCCTCGGCGGTCGCCGCCAGGGGAATGCGGTTCTCGTGATCGCTGAGCGACTCGCAGAGGACCTGCGCGATCCGATCCCGGCGGCCGAGGATGCGGGCCCGGACGCCGCGCAGCGCGGCCAGTTCGACCGGCGGCAGGCGCGAATCGAGGGCGAGCTGCTCGAAGGAGGCGAAGGCCAGGGGGATGCTCTGGTCGGCGACGCCGGTGATCCAGATCTCGAGTCTCCGGTGACCGGCGGAGGCCCGGGTGAAGCCCCGGAAGCTCCGGCCGTCGGCGCCGGGAAAGAGGCGATCGACCTCGATGTCGAACTGGTCGAAGCGGGCACCCTCGGGCCGCTCCAGCCAGGGCTTCGAGACCCAGCTCAGGCCGCCCTCGGCGATGCCGAGATGGTCGAGCGCCCCGAGTGCCGCGGTCCCACGAACCCGGACCTCGAGGGGCGCGAGGGCGCTCAGGTCGAGGCCGGGGGGCTCGCTCCCGCCCAGCCGGAAGCGGGTCGCGCAGCGCTCCGGGCCGCGGCTCGCGACGCCGACCTCGAGCTCGTGACCGGTGAGGAAGAGGACCTGATCGAGGCCCTCGAAGACGACGCTGCGGGCCGCCGGCAGGCGCAGGCGCTGCCAGAGCCGGGCCCGGTTCTCGCCGGCGCGGGCGAGATAGACGACGACCTCGCCCTGGAGACGCTCGGCGCCTTCGAGCGCGATCTCGACGCGAGCGGGAGCTGCCGGGGGGGTCTGCGGTCGCCGCGGGTCGATCGCCGCGAGGCCGGAGGCGAGGAGCAGGAGGACGAGGACCGGCCCGACCCGGAGGGCCCGGTCCGGGATCGCCCGGATTGCGCGCGCGCTGGTCATGCCTCTGCTCCTGACGCCTCTCGATCCTACCAGAGGCATCGAC
>JBFIHP010000488.1:0-3423 GCA_041601735.1 Planctomycetota bacterium
ACTCACCGAGCACGATCGGCAGCAGTCCGCAGTTCAGCGCGTTGGCGCGAAAAATGTCGGCGATCCGGCTGCTGATCACGACCCGAAAGCCGAAATCCAGCAGAGCCCAGGGCGCGTGTTCCCGCGAGGAGCCGCAGCCGAAGTTGGGGCCGGCGACGATGAGGTCGCCCTCCTGCACCTGCTCCGGAAACTCAGGTCGCGCCTCGATGAAGGCGTAGCGGCCGAGCTGGTCGTCCTGGGTCATGTAGGGGGCATAGCGACCGGGGACGATCTGGTCGGTGTCCACGTCGCTGCCGAAGATCCAGATGCGCGCCATCAGACGGTGACCTCCATCAGCTCGCGCGGATCGGCGAGGCGACCCGCGACGGCGGTGGCGGCCGCGACCTCGGGGGAGCCGAGATAGATCTCGGCCTCCGGCGAGCCCATGCGACCGCGGAAGTTGCGATTGCCGGTGAAGAGGCAGACCTCGCCGGCGGCGAGCACGCCCATGTGCCGGCCGATGCAGGCGCCGCAGCCGGGAGGGCCGATGACCGCGCCGGCGGCGAGGAGCTCGGCGATGCTGCCGTCGGCCACCGCGGCCTGCATGCCGGCTCGCGACGCGGGCACGACCACGAGCCGGGTCCCCTTCGCCACCTTGCGCCCGCGCATGAGCTGCGCGACGCGGGCGATGTCCTCGTGACGACCGTTGGTGCAGGTGCCGACGTAGACGACGTCCACCCTGCGCCGTTCGAGCGTCGCGAGCGGCACGACATCGTCGACCCGGCCCGGCCGCGCCAGCATCGGCTGGAGCTCGCCGAGATCGATCTCGATGCGCCGCTCGCGCCCCGAGGGCTCGTCGTCGGCGACCAGCCAGCCCGGCACCTCCCAGTCCTCGGGCAGACCCGCGGGATGCACGAGCCCGACCTTGGCGCCGGCCTCGACCGCCATGCTGGCAAGCGTGGTCCGTTCGCCCACCGAGAAGCGCTCGACGCCGCGGTATTCGAGCGCCGAGTAGATCGCGCCGTCCGCCCCCAGGCGACCGGTCACGTCGAGCGCGAGGTCCTTGGCGCCGACACCGGGCACGAAGCGGCCGCGGACGTCGATCCGGATGCTCTCGGGCACGCGGAACCAGGTCTTGCCGGTCGCCACCGCGAGGGCGATGTCAGTCGCGCCCATGCCGGTGCCGAAGGCGCAGACGGCCCCGTAGGCGGTCGAGTGCGAGTCGCTGCCGATCACGATGCGGCCGGGCCGCGCGATCCGGTCCTCGATCAGGAGCTGATGGGCGATGCCGTCGCCGGCGTCGTGGAAGTCCTCGATCCCCGAGGCCTCGACCCAGGCGCGCAGGTTCTTCTGCGACTCGGCCGTCGCGAGGTTCGAGGCCGGGGCGACGTGATCGATCACCACCGCCATGATCTCGGGCCGCCGCGGGCGATCGTGGCCGACGTTGTCGACCAGGATCTTGCGCACCGAGGGTGAGATGCTGTCGTGCACCATGATGCGGTCGGGTTCGACCTCGATGACGTCGCCGGGGCGAACCGGCCGGCCCGCGGCGCGACCGAGGATCTTAGCTGCCAAGCTGGCCATGGGCGGTCTCCTCCTCCCTGCGCGCCTGCTCCCTGAGGAGGGCGTCGAGTGCAATGGGATTCAGCTCGCCGCGGTCGGCGAGCTCCTTGGCCGCGAGGGTCGCGGCCTTCAGTCCTTCCGGCGACACCTGGATGCCGAGCGTCGCCGCGTGGTGGGCGATCGCGTGGTGCCCCACCAGGCGGTGTGCCACCTCGATGGTGCGCGTGCGCCCGAAGACCTCGGGCGGCAGGGCCTCGTAGCTGGACGGATCGGAGATCACGGCCTTGACGTGCGGGCCGACCTTGTGGGTGAAGGCGTGACGACTGCCGACGCAGGCCGTGTGCGGCACCGGGATGCCGGCGAGTCGCGCCACGAGCTCGGCGATCGGCGCGAGCAGGCCCAGCTCGTAGCGCTGCGCGATCGTCTGGTCGTCGAGCCAGAGCCGGGCGACGAGGTCACCGAGCGGCGCGATGCCGTTGCGCTCGCCGATGCCGAGCACGGTCGTGTCGAGGTGGGTCGCGCCGCAGCGGAAGGCCATGTGCGTGTTGGCGACCGCGCAGCCCGAGTCGTTATGGCCGTGGAACTCGATGTCGCAGCGCAGGACGTGCCGCATGACGGCGACGGTCTCGCGTACCTGGTCGGGGGTCGCCGCGCCGATGGTGTCGGCGAGCCCGATGCGCTCGAACCCGGCGTCCTCGGCCGCCTGGAAGATGCGCACGAGGTCCGGAATCGGCGTCCGGAAGGCGTCCTCGCAGCTGAACCGGGCGGGGATGCCGTTCCGTCGCACGACCTCGCCGGCCCGGGCGACCAGCTCGAGCATCGCCGGCCAGTCACGACCGTGACCGTTGGTGCGCAGCTGCTGGGACGAGCCGAGATAGACGTGGAGGATCTGGGCGCCGCAGTCGATGGCCTGCTGCATCTCGGCGGGGATGCAGCGCACGTGCGAGGCGATCCGGGCCTTGAAGCCGCGGTGACTGATCAGGCGGAGGTCGTCGGCCACGACGGCCGACACGGCGGGCGAGGGCATCTCGATGATCTCGACGCCGAAGGCATCGAGGGCCTCGGCGATGGCGAGGCGGTCGGACGAACTCCAGTGGATGCCGGGGTGTTGCTCGCCCTCTCGGAGGGTGCTCTCAACGATGCAGGGGTATCTCGGGGGGTTCACCAGGTCTCTCCTGAAGGACCGTTCGAACGATCGACGACGTGCGGCTGCGGCGGAGAGTTTTCTGTTTGCTGGTCATGGTTCCCTGGTCCTTGGTCATCATCGGTCACGAAAAAAGCCGCCGGGTCCGAGGACCCGGCGGCTGCATCTGTTTTCGAAGGTACTGAAAACGGAAAGCGGCTAGCCGGCCCTCGCGGGTCGCGTCTCGGCTTTCTTCGCTTTCAGGTTCATCCCCTTCATGGCGCCCGTTCTATCGTCGAGGGGAGACGCCGGCAAGCAGCAATTCCGGCGATCGGGATTTTCGCGGGCCCGCAGGAGACCGCTGACCGCCAGCCTGTTGCCCAGGCCCCCGACAGGCCCTCGGGCCGATCCCGGTGGCTCACTCGACGACGAAGACGATCGCGTTCGTCGCGCTGAAGAGGCCCGGGGCCTCCTCGATCACCCCCTGGAAGCTGACGGTCAGCGGAAAGGGAATGGTCGGCCCGAGCCCGGAGTTCCACGGGGTCGGCGTGGAGCCGACGAACTGGGCATTGGCCGGGTTGTAGTTGTCCGTGTAGGTGAAGAAGAGCCACTGGAAGAAGGGCGGCACCATCGGGGAGGGCGCAAACGACATCGGTCCGATCCCGAGCGGGACCGTGACCGAGCTGTTGATGTCGGCCTCGCCGAGGAAGCCGAAGATCACGAACTTCGCCGGGGACGCGAGGTGCGGCGGCTGGAGC
>JBFIHP010000489.1:0-3416 GCA_041601735.1 Planctomycetota bacterium
GCCCCTCTTCCCGCAGGCTCTTCGAGGAATTCTCCTAAGAGGCTCCCGACCCGGCCGTCCCTGCGCTGCCTGAGGACGCAAATGCCCGAGGAAGGCATGACGATGAACGAGACCGACGAGCCGAGGGCGGCCGGCAAGGTGGTGATCGAGGCCCTCGATCGCCACGAAAAGGCCCTGGTGCTCTACACCACGCAGATCCTCGGCGACCTGGAACGCGCTCGCGACGTGGTCCAGGACGCCTTCCTGAAGCTCTGCAATCAGGACCCGCCGCCCCAGGCGCTGCGCGAGTGGCTCTTCACCGTCTGCCGCAATCGGGCCTTCGACGTGTTGCGAAAGGAGAAGCGCATGGCCTTTGGAACCGAGAGCGAGCCCGCGACCCAGCAAGTCGATCGGGCCGAGGGTCCGGCGGATCTCGCCGACCGGAACGACCGACTGCGCAACGTGCTGGACGAGGTCTCTCGCCTGCCGGAACGCGACCAGGAGATCCTGCGGCTGAAGTTCCAGCAGGGGCTCTCCTATCGCGAGATCGGCAAGGTCACCGGGCTTTCGATCTCGCACGTCGGCGTCATCCTGCACGAAGCCCTGGGCTCGCTGCGCAGCCGCCTCGACGGTAGCCGCGCCCTGCAGCCCCGCATGGGAGGAGAATCATGAGTCTGCCCATCGACGACATCCTGCTCACCAGCTACGCCCTCGGCGAACTCGAGGGTGACGACCTCGCGCGAGTCGAGAGTGAACTCGCCACGAACGCCGCGGCCCGCGAGCGCGTGGCCGAGCTTCGTTCCCTGGCCGCTCTCCTCGGCGACGAACTCGGCGGCCAGGCCGCGCCGGGGCTCGACGCCGGGCGCCGCGCCGCGATCGAGGCCGCCGCCGGCGGCGATCGGCCGCGCGGCATCTTGCTGCGCATGGACGCCCGTCCCTGGGCTGCTGCGGCGGCCATCCTGCTCGCCTTCGGCGGCGCGCTCGGCTTCGGCCTGCGCGGCGAGAAGGACGAGGCCCGCGAGGTCGCGCGGAATGAGACGCCGGCCCCGGTCCAGAACGAGAACGGTCGGCTGGATCGCGATCTCGCCGGATCGAAGGACCAGGACCTGCGTCGTCTCGGCAACGAGGTGCGTGAGGCGCGCGATCAGGTCTCCCTCGATGAGCTCCTGACCGGGCGCGAGACCCTGAAGAAGCCGGCGGAGGCCGAGAAGCAGATCCTGCGTGTGGAATTGGGCCAGCGTCAGGGCGTGTCCGTGGTCGTCCCGAACGAGAAGCCGCAGGCCGATTCGCCGACGGTGGGCCTCGTGGCGACCGACGGGGTACGCGCCGGTACGACCACGATCACGCCGGGTTCGGGTCCCGGTCCCGTGGGCGGCGGCGCTCCCGGTGGGGCGACCGGCGGCAGCAAGAACGGTCCGACCGGTTCCCCGTTCGGACCCGGTTCGCCTCCCCCGGTAGACGGTCGGGCGAACAGCGACGCGATCGGCGGCGGCGCCGGCGGCCGGTACACGGGACCGCCGAATCGTGCGGACGGCTACCGCCGCGCCCGCAAGAAGGATGTTGCGCCCGAGCGGAGCGCCACCGCTGCCGAGAGCTACACGGCGCCCGCCGCCGAGGCCGACGTCGATGCGGTCCGTCCCGCCGACCGGAGCAACGAGCTGGCCGCCATCGAGGGCAAGATCGCCCTCCTCGAGTCCGAGGCGGCCAAGCTTCCGAAATCGAAGAAGGTCCTGGTCGATCGCCTGATCGGCGACGTGACGGCGCACAGCCGCGAGCTGGCCTCGCGGTCCAAGGGGATGAACGAGCTGCGCGCGACCAACGCCAGCAAGGAGGAACTCCTCGAGGTGCAGAAGGCCGAGCTCTCGAAGAGCGTCGGCGAGCTCGAGGCCAAGTTCGAGCATGTGCGTCGCTTCGTCGATGACGAGCTGCGTCGTGCCGGCAACGAGGATTACAGCACGGTCGTCGAGCAGCCCTTCAAGATGGCGCTGACCGAGCCGCTCTCGACCATCGGTCTCGACGTCGACACGGCCTCCTACGCCAACGTCCGCCGCTTCCTGAACGGCGGCTCCTGGCCGCCGCGCGACGCCGTGCGAGTGGACGAGATGGTCAACTACTTCCGCTACGCCGATCCGGCGCCCGAGGGCGAGGAGAACGTCGCGGTTCACGCCGAGGTCGCGGCCTGCCCCTGGAACCTCGACAACCGGCTCCTCCGCGTCGCCTTCAAGGCCAAGGAGATCGCCCGCGACGCCAGGGGAGCCACGAGCCTGGTCTTCCTGGTCGACGTCTCGGGCTCGATGCGCTCGAGCGACAAGCTCCCGCTGCTCAAGGAGGGGCTGAAGAAGCTCACCGAGCAGCTCGGCGAGGACGATTCGGTCGCCATCGTGACCTACGCCTCGGGCGTCAGCCTGCGACTGGAGCCGACCTTCGGCAACGACCAGGCCAAGATCCTCGGCGTGCTCGACTCGCTCAACGCCGGCGGCTCGACCAACGGCGCGGGCGGCATCCAGATGGCCTACGAGGTCGCGGCGCGAGCCTTCGTCTCCGGCGGCACCAACCGGGTCATCCTCTGCACCGACGGCGACTTCAACGTCGGCGTCAGCGACACCGACGAGCTGACCCGGATGATCGAGGAGAAGGCCAAGGGCGGCGTGTTCCTCTCGGTGCTCGGCTTCGGCACGGGCAACCTGAAGGACGGCCGCATGCAGGCCCTCGCCAACAAGGGGAACGGTCACTACGCCTACATCGATTCGGGTCGCGAGGCCCAGAAGGTGTTGGTCGAGGAGCTGGCCGGCACCCTGGTGACGGTCGCGAAGGATGCCAAGCTGCAGGTCGAGTTCAATCCGGCCGAGGTGAGCTCCTGGCGTCTGCTCGGCTACTCCGCCCGCATCTTGCAGGCCCAGGACTTCAACGACGACAGGAAGGACGCCGGCGAGATCGGCGCCGGCCATTCGGTCGTCGCGCTCTACGAGATCCGGCCGACGCATGGCGCCGCCGACGGGGCGCCGGCGGTCGATCCGCTGAAGTACCAGAAGAAGCCCGTGGTCGCGAACCGCGGCGAACCCGGCGAGATCGCCACGGTCAAGCTGCGCTACAAGATGCCGGAGGCCGAGAAGTCGCGCCTCCGCACGGTGCCCGTGATCGACGACGGTCGGCACTACGGGGCGGCCGGCGTCGACTTTAAGCTCTCGGCTTCGGTCGCGCTCTTCGGCCAGCTGCTCGCCCGCTCGAGCCACGTCGGCCAGACCTCTCTCGAGGCGGCCCACGAGCTGGCGCTCGAGAGCATCGGTCCGGACAACGATCCCCGCGGTCTGCGGCGCGAACTCGGCGAGTTGATCAAGAAGGCGATCGCGCTCCGCAACGCGATGAATCCGCAGGGCGGCGAGCGCTAGCCCTCCGCTCGTGATCCGATGGGGCCGGCGACCACCACGCCGGCCCCC
>JBFIHP010000490.1:0-3406 GCA_041601735.1 Planctomycetota bacterium
ATCCGCGCCGGGGCGCGCTCGGGCTGAAGGCGATCGCCGCCTTGACCCGGGCGTCGGCCAGCTCCGCGCCGCGACGACCGCGCGACTGGCCGCCGATCCACTGCGTCGTCAGCGCGCCGAAGGAGTGCCCGCTCATCGCGACGCGATCGAGGTCCAGGCGCCCCTTCAGGGCATGCTCCTCCTCGGCGTTCCAGCTCGACAGTGCGTCGAGAACCGCCGACACGTCGCCGCAGCGGAGGAGGAGGTTCTCAGCCCGCGCGGCCCGCTCGAGCGCTGCCCTGCGTTCGCCGGGCGCCCGGTCCTTCCAGACCGACTCGTCGCTGCCCGCATGCTGGAGGAAGACCGCGACGTAGCCTCGCGCGGACCAGTGCCGCCCGAGGTAGGAAGCCGCCTCTCGGGAGCCGCCGAGGCCGTGACTGAAGAGGACGACGGGAGCGCTCTTGCGCGCGGGAGGCAGGTAGACGAGGAGCGGGATCGCGCGGTCGCGCTTGCCGTCCTCGACCACGAGTTCCATGGTCGCGATCTTCGCGTCCCTGGCGACAAGCAGGGGGTCGTAGAGGGGCCGCGAGTCCTGGGCCGGGAGAAGAGCGGACAGGAGGACGAGAACCACGGGTACGAGATCACGACGCATGGCGGGGCTCCTGGTTCGACGGTCCTTCAATGCCGGCAAGGACCCGAGGTTCCGACCGCCCTCAGAAGAGTTCGTCGATGCGGTCCTCGTCCGGCGAGGTGCTCAGGATCAGGTAGCCGGCGGCGTAGGTCGAAGCGACGAGGAGGTCGATGGTCAGGAAGACCAGGATGGGGCCGACTGCGTGGGGGTCGGCCTCCGTGACGCGTAGGCCCAGCCCGGCGAGCGCGACGGCGATCCCGACGACGATCATGAAGCGCAGCGCCCACTCGGCGACGGCGACCAGGGCGAGCGGCGCCCAGATCGGACTGGCGCCGCGCAGCGAGGCCGTCAGGGCGCGCGGCTCACCGGCGAGGGCGAAGGCGGGGGTCATGCCGAAGCGGGCCAGGAAGACCGAGAACAGGGGCGCCGAACAGCAGCCGAGGCCGAGCATCTGCGGCGCGGCCTGATCGACGAAGAGCATGGGAGCGAGGTGAACGGACCTCAGGATCAGGAGGGCCGCGAGGGCGAGCGCGAAGCCGGACAATCCCCCCGCGATCCGGCGGCCGCCGGATCGCAGGCAGATCGCGGTGGCCCAGATCTGGCCGAGGATCGACACGACCATGTACCAGACGATGGTCGTGAAGCCGCTCGCGAAGCCCGAGACGAGGAGACGAGGCAGGATCGCCGCCAGATAGACCGGAATCGCGATGACCGGCGAACGCCGCAGCAGCGTCGCGGCGCCGAGCCGGGCCATGGCGCCGAAGGGGAGTCGATTGCGGTGTCGCGGCATGCGGACATCCTCGGAGACCCGAAGCGACCCGACCGGCCGAAGACGAGAACAGCCGACTCCGCGGGAGTCGGCTGCACAGCGATCGGTGATCGAAAGCAGGGGCAGAGGGACTTGAACCCCCAACCTGCTGATTTGGAATCAGCTGCTCTGCCAATTGAGCTATACCCCTATGGGGCCGCTATGTTAGCCCGCGCACATCCCCGGGCAAGACCCCTCATACGGTGCCAGGCACCTTCCGCCGCCTTTTTCGGCATTCCGGTGCCACCCTCGCCCCACTCGCGGGAGACGATGTCGCTTCATCGAGGGATGTGAGGGTGGCACCGTTCTTCCGGGTTTTCCGGCGGAAGGTGCCAGGCACCGTATGGGGTCGAAAGCCGGCGGAAGGTGCCAGGCACCGTACGGGGTTAGTGCTTGCTGGGAGCGGGTTTCAGGACCTCGATGGCGCGGTAGCGGACGATCTCGAGGCGGTGCTCGGCCGAGAGGGAGCGGATCTCGGCGGGGAAGCTGAAGGCCCCGACGTCCTGGTAGGTCTCGGTCTTCAGCACGCGGGTCCCGCTGCTCTCGCGACGGACCTTGGCGACCAGCCGGCGACCGCCGCGGTCGAGGTAGCTGTAGTCGAGCCGGGCGAGGATCGCCCCGCCGGTCCCGACGAGGGTCTGCCGGGCGAGTGCGCCCTCGTCGCCGAGCTCGAGCAGGATCTTTTCGACCCGGACCTCGTCGGGGTTCGGCGGCCCCGGAATCTCGATCTCGAGCAGGCGCGCCTCCCGGAGGCGGAGCTTGCGCCCGCGGGTCATCTCGGCGCTGTCCCAGCCCACGAGGTCGTTCACGACGCGATCGGCGAAGCCGACGCTCATCCGCTTCTCCGGCGCCGGATCGACCTCGCCCTTCTCGTCGAGGAGCCGCCAGCCCCCGTCGCTTCGCCATCGGATGGGAAAGGGGCCGTGCTTCTCGATCGGCCGGTCGGGATGCACGATCTCGACCTCGAACTCGAAGCGCAGCTCCTCGAGACCGTGGTCGCGCGGCCGCCAGAGCGCCTTCGCCATGCGATCGAAGGCCGCCCGGGCCGCCGGATCCTCCACCTCGGACTGAAGCTCCTGGGCCGGAATCGCGCCGGCCAGGAGCGCGGCGAGCAGCGCCGCGAGCAGGAAGCGGGACATGTCTTTCTCCCGGAACATGCCATGATGATAGCCTGATCGACCCGCTTCTGCCCGTGCCAGGTCGTCGCGAGGAGAAGCGCCCGCCGGAAAGGCCGGCAGGGGCGCTCGGGGGCATGCGCGTGCACGCGGTCAGGCCCAACATGCCCCGTGTCGTCGGGGTGCAGGTACGGTCAAGAGCCCGCCGGATCAGGAGGAGATCGATGGATCAGGACTTCCGCATCGAGACCGTGGCCGAGGAGGAGGCCCGGGGCGCCCTGGCCCGGCTCTACGAGGAGGCCCGCGGCCGGGCCGGCAAGGTCTTCAACATCGTCAGGTCGATGAGTCTCCGCCCGAGCCAGCTCCGGGCCTCGATGGCCTTCTACGGCGCGATCATGCACGGGGAGTCCGGGCTCAGCCGGGCCGAGCGCGAGCTCGCCGCGGTCGTGGTGAGCCTCGTCAACGCCTGCGACTACTGAGCGCGGGCGCACGCCGAGGATCTCCGTGCCGAGATCCCCGATCCCGCTCTCGCCGATCGCCTGCTCGCCGAGGGCTGGCGCACCCTCGAACTCGAGGATCGCTCGCGGGCGATCTGCGCCTTCGCCCAGAAGCTGACCGGCGAGCCGGCGCGCATGAACCGCGCCGATCTCGACGCCCTGCGCGCGGTCGGCCTCGCCGATGCCGACATTCTCGATCTGGTGCAGGTCGTCGGCTACTTCAACTACATCAACCGCGTCGCCGACGCGCTGGGCGTCCCGCCCGAGCCGGACTGGTAGGCGCGCCGGTTTCAGCCGACATTCCGAACCACGCGCTGGAGCGCCGGCTTTAGCCGGCATTCCGTGCCACGCGCTCGGAAGACGATGCCGGCTGAAG
>JBFIHP010000491.1:0-3398 GCA_041601735.1 Planctomycetota bacterium
GGCGCCGAAGGCGGCCGGCGTGATCCATACGGACTTCGAGAAGAAGTTCATCCGGGCCGAGATCTACTCGATCGCGGATCTGGTCGCCCTGGGTTCGGAGTCGGCCATCCGGGCGGCGGGCAAGCTGCGCACCGAGGGCCGCGCCTACGTCATGCGCGAGGGCGACATCTGCCACTTCCTGATCGGGAGGTGATCAGACGGTGCCGCCGGGCTCGTCGCCGGCGATGAACTCGTAGGTCTTCCAGTAGCGCGGGTCGGCCATGTTGAAGTGGACCGCGCAGTCCTGGCAGCCCTTGCGGCTGAGGGTCCCCGACTCCATCTCGCGCCGCAGCTTGCGGAAGTGCTCGCCGTTCCAGGCCTTCTCGAAGGGCTGGCTGCGCATCTCCTCCAACCGGTCGCTGCCGTGCCACATGCAGCAGGAGAAGATCTCGCCCTTGGGCGTGATCACGGCGTTGTACCAGGGGTACATGCAGTTGGTGTAGCGCGGTCGCGGTCGGTTGCTGGCCCGGATCTCGTCGGAGCTGGGCGGCAGATCGAGCTTCAGACCGTGCGCATCGGCCTTCTTCCGCGCCCGGGCGAAGGCCTCGTCGGCGAGCGTCGGACAGTTGCAGAGCAGGTCCTCGCTCGGCATCGGCACGTTGTCGGCCTTCATCGCGACCCGCAGCTCGACCCAGTCGATCTCGTTCTCGATCGCCAGATCGACCAGAGCCTCGGCCTCGTGCACGTTGCTGCACATCATGCAGCAGGTGAAGCGGAACTTGACCAGGTCGCGGGCGCCCATCTCCCGACGGACGCGACGCGCCAGCTCGAGCTTCTCCTTGAACTGGGCGAAGGTGCCGCCCACGCGGACGCGCTGGTAGGTCTCCTCGGAGGCGCCATCCACCGAGAAGTTGATGAGGTTGATCCCGCTGGTCATCAGGTCGCGGGCGACCTTCTCGCTGAGCAGGAGTCCGTTCGTCGTCATGTCCACGAAGGAGACCTGATTGCGCCGGCAGCACTCGAGCAGCTTCATCAGCCGACTCGGCGCCACGAGGGGCTCGTGGAAGGTGGAAAGGGTCGCGCGCGAGACGTAGGGAAAGACCTCGCGATCGAGCCTGTCGATCATCTCCTCGGAGATGATCTCGTTCTTGCCCATGTCGTTCCGCCAGGCGACGAAGGCGCAATGGCTGCACTCGAGGTTGCAGCGCTCCGCCACGTCGAGCATCACCCAGAGGAAGCGCCCCTCGAGCGGAACGAATCCCCGCACCTCGGAGGAACCGTGGACGGTGTCGAGATAGCGGTCGATGGTGTCCTGGAATGACATGTTCGGCTCGTCGGGAGTGGCGATGCGAGATCCGGATTGTGCGGCCGGCACGTCGGGAGCGCAAGCGCGTTCTCGTTTCGAGTCCCTCCGGTGCGCTTTCAGGACCGACGAGGCCGAACTCGGACGCGATCCGGCTGCGTGTCTACTCGATGATCAGGATCACGCAGTTGCTCGCCCTGAGCTGCCCCGGGCTCTCCTCGACGACGGCCTGGAAGCTCACGGTCAGGGGGAAGGGCGCACCTGCCTGGGCGCTCGAGGTCCAGGGAGTCGGAGTCGAGCCGACGGCGGCTCCCGCGATCGCGCCCGCGCTGTGGGTGAAGGTGAAGACCTGGGGATAGGCCCAGGGGATCAGCACGTGCGGCGTGAAGGCCATGTCGCCGATGCCCAGGGGGAGGGTCACGATGTCGGCCGCCGTGGGTTCCGCGAGGTAACCGAAGATCGCGAAGTCCACCGGATTCTGGGCGAGCGAGGGCTGGAGCAGCGAGATCGAGTTGAACTCGCCGACGTTCTGGTGCACGCGCCGATCGCCGCCGCCGTCCGAACCGTTCACCAGGAGGACGCGTTCCGGCGCGCCGGCGCTCAGGCCCACGTTGCCGGCGGCGGCGGGCGCGGCGCTGATGTCGGCCAGCTCGTCACAGCCCATGTCGGGATTGCCCCAGATCACGCGCGGCTCGCCGTCGATGTCCGTGGCCGGCAGGAACAGGGTCGCCGTCGTTCCGGCGTTGATCGCCGGTGAGCCCGGGAGGATGTGGTAGTCCCCGGCCTGGAAGTCGGCGAAGAGCGGCGCCGATGCGATGTTGCCGGTTCCCGGAAAGCCGCCCTGGATCGAGCTGTACTCGACGAGGGGCGAGCCCAGGACGCCGGCGATCGCGGCGCCGGAGTTGTACCAGAGCAGGCTGTTGCGAACGACGACGGCCGAGATGTCGCCGTCACAGCCGATTCCGCCGCCGACGTTCGCGACGTTGCGAGCGATCGTGCAGGAGCTG
This sequence comes from Planctomycetota bacterium, assembly GCA_041601735.1. Lineage (GTDB taxonomy): Bacteria > Planctomycetota > DRQF01 > JACKGY01. The sequence continues at coordinate 2,290 of JBFIHP010000491.1, forward strand.
AGGGTGATGGCCGCGGCGCTGTGCAGGAAGACGCCGCCTCCGGGCTTGAGGCTGGCGACGGTGGCCGGACCCGGCAGGACGTTGTCCGCGATGAGGCAACCGACCACGAGCGCCATCGTCGTACCTTCGGCCGCGATGCCCCCGCCGGCGAATCCCGCGCTGTTGCCGGTGATGAGGCAGTTCTCCATGACCGGGAGACCGCCCGGCAGGATGGTCGCACCGCCGCCCTTCCGGAGCGCGATGTTCGAGCGGATGACGCAGCGCTGCACGAAGACCGAACCCGAGCACTCGATGCCGCCGCCCCGCGTGGCATGGTTGCCCTCGATGATGCAGTCGCGAATCACCGGCGAGGAGTTCGAGACGTAGACGCCGCCGCCGGCACGGATCGGGACGTTGTTGATGAAGGCGACCGGAAAGCCGACGCCGTTGGTGAAGCGGAAGCCCTCGATGACGGTCTGGGGCGACTCCCCGGCGATCACGGCCAGCCCCGGGCCGGCGAAACCGGCGTCGATCGTCGTCACCTCCGCTCCCTGGCTGCTGCGGATGGTGATCGCCTTGCCGTTCGGGGTGATGCTCTCGACGTAGGTGCCGGGATCGACGAGGACCGTGTCACCGTTCTGCGCCGCCGTGATCGCCGATTGCACGGTCGGAAACTGGCTCGGAACCAGCAGGGTGGCCTGGGCCCGGACACAGGGACCAAGCAGGCTCACGATCAGGATGGCTCCGAGGAGCTGGCGCATGTCAGCTTCGATTCCTGTCCAACACGGTTCCCCTACCGGATTTCGGTCGATCGGGGCGACCGGCTCCAGTCAATTCTCAGCATAGTGTACGAACCGGCGGTCTCGAAGCGAGAAACGGCTCAGGGTGCGAGGTCCGCCGCGATCGAGTCGGCGACCGCCAGACCGCCGGGCCGGAGCCGGATGCGCTCGCCCTCGACGATGAGGAGGCCCGCCTTCTCGAGCTCCCCGATCCGCGTCTGGACCGGTTCCGCCGGAACGAAGCCGAACCTCGCCCGGAGACCGGCGAGATCGATGCCCGCGGCGGTGCGCAGCCCGAGCATGAGGGCCTCCGTCAGGAGTTCCCGGTCGTCGAGGCGCTCGCGGGCCGCC
>JBFIHP010000492.1:0-3388 GCA_041601735.1 Planctomycetota bacterium
GGCCCATCCAGGGTCGAGCCGCGCTCCTTTTCCGCCTGATCGCGGCGACGCGTATCCGGCCGCGGCTTTGCTATCATCGCGCCCCCTCGACCGGAGACGCCGCGATGACCGCCGGCCCAGCCCGCCCCTTCGCCTTCCTTCTCGGCCTGCTCGTCCTCCTCGCGGCTTGCGGCTCCGAGTCCGCGGAGCCGGAGGCCCGATCGATCCGCAGCTCCTTCAACGGCCGGACCCTCGCGGCGCGCTCCGGGCCTCCCTTCAGCTTCCTGGTCTGCGGTCACGTCTACGGACGACCGGGAATCGGCCGGCCTCGCCCCGCCACGACCATGGTCGAGCACGTCGATCGCATGCGGGCCGCAAACGCCGATTTCCTGATGCTGCTCGGTGACTGCTTCTTCGCCTGGAGCGAGGAGGAGATCGAGCGCCTGACGGCCTTCCTCTCGGCCGAGTTGCCGATCCCGGTCTTCAACGCGCCGGGCAATCACGATCTGCCCGATCGCGCCGACTACGAGCGCCGCTTCGGACCGACCTGGTTCGCCTTCGACCAGGGCGGCTGCCGGATGATCGTCCTGGACACGGAGATCGACCCCTGGAGCCTCAGCGGCGCGCAACTCGACTTCCTGATCGCCGAGCTCGCGCGGGCGCGCCGACCCGAGACGCGGCCGCGCGCGATCTTCCTCTTCGGACACAAGCCGATCTGGGCCGGGACCCGCGACACGGCGGTCGCCTCGCTGAAGAGCAACACGCCGACGACTCTCGGCGTCCTCGCCGACCGCGCGCCGGAGCTACCCACCTTCAATCGCGACGTCCGACCGCTCCTGCGCGAGATCGCGAAGGAGATCCCGGTCTGGTTCTTCGCCGGCGACGTGGGGGCCTTCGAGCAGCACACCCTCCATCTCTTCATGGAGAAGGACGACAGGGCGCCGGCGCTGCGCTACCTCGCGGTGGGACTCGGCGACCTCGATCGCGACGCCTTCCTGAAGGTCACGGTCCCGTCGGCCGGCGAACCCTCGGTCGAGGCCATCGAATTCCGCTCGGGCGAACACCGCGACATGACCGCCTACGACGGCGCCTACTGGATGCGACGTTTCCTCCCCGAGGGCCTCCCCGAGGCAGCCCTCCCCTTCCTCGACCACTAGGAGTCAGACCCCGGATCGGCGGAAAGCGGCCGCTTTGCGTCTGACGCCTAGCTGATCTGGAGGGGGTCGCGGTCGAGTTCGGAGAGGGTCAGGTCGATGCCCGGGAGGATCGCGGCGATGCGCTCGGCGTAGCGTGCGAGGTAGCCCCGCTCGCTGTTGCTGTGATCCGTGAGGATGACGCTCGTGCCCTGCTCGACGCAGTCCAGGACGTCGTGGTGGCGCATCTCGCCGCTGAGGTAGAGGTCGGCGGGCGTACCCATCAACACCGAGCCTCCGGCGCCGGCGCAGACGGCGGCGGCGACGATCTCCGGGTCCTCTCCCCGCCCCAGCGCAGGAGCGAGGCGCAGGCGCGAGAGCCCGAGCTGCTTCTTCACCCGTCGGACGAGGGTGGAGAGTTTGACCGGCTTCTCGAAGGCGCCGAGGCGGCCGGGCCCGCGCCCCTGATCGGAGCGGGGACGCAGGGGATAGAAATCGAAGGCCGGCTCCTCGTAGGAGTGCACGGCGCGGATGGTCTCCTCGATCGGACCGCGGACGCTCGAGCGGGCGACCATCTCGAGCCGGATCTCGCGCACGCGCTCGACCTTGCCCCGCTTGCCGACGCTGGGCCGCGCGCCGGCGAGCCCGCGAAAGGTGCCCTCGCCGGCGAGCTCGAAGCTGCAGTCGGCGTAGGCGCCGATCAGGCCGCAGCCGAGCCGGGAGAGCGCCTGGCGCAGGGATTCGACCTCGTTCTCGGGCACGAAGACGACGAGTTTCGTGTCCATCCCGGCCGGGTGCTCCTCGAGAGGACGCAGCGCCTGAGCGCCGCGGATGCCCAGGCCCTCGATCAACCAGTCATTGACACCGCCCTCGGCGGCGTCGAGGGCGGTGTGGGGCGAGTAGATCGAGATACCGGCGCGAACCGCGTCGAGCACGATCTCCTCCTTGGCCCGACCGCGCAGGAGACGCTTCAGGCCCGCGAAGATCGGCGGATGGTAGGAGACGATCAGGTCGGCCCCGGCCGCCATCGCCTCGGCCATGACCGGCCGGGTCAGGTCGATGGTCAGGAAGATCCGACCGACGCGCGCTTTCGGTCGGGCCTCCACGAGCAGCCCCACGTTGTCCCAGTCCTCGGCCAGTTGCAGCGGCGCGAGCTCGTTCAGGGCCGCGCAGGTCGCCTCGAGTGTCGTCTTCTTGCTCATGCCGGGAGTCTACTCGCGGACCGCGGGCCCGTCAGCCCGGACCGAGCCGAGCCGCCTCGCGGCTGTTAGACTCGCGCCATGAGAAACCGCATGCAAGAGATGGTCCGACGCACCCAGGACGAGGTTTGCGCCCTCGTCGAGGAACTCGACGGCGAACGGTTCCGCGAGGATCTCTGGACCCGCGAGAACGGGGGCGGCGGCCGGACCCGCGTCCTCCAGGGCGGTCGTCGATTCGAGAAGGCCGGCGTCAACGTGTCCACCGTCCACGGCGAGATGCCGGCGGCGATCTCGCAGGCCGCGCGCGGGCGCGGCATCGAGATCCCCGCCGGTGACAACCGCTTCTGGGCGACCGGCGTCAGCCTTGTGCTCCACCCCCTGAACCCCATGGCTCCGACCGTCCACGCCAACTACCGCTACTTCGAGATGGAGTCGGAAGAGGGCGAGCGAATCACATGGTGGTTCGGCGGCGGCACCGACATCACGCCGAGCTACCTCTTCGAGGAGGACATCCGGCACTTTCACGGCGAGCTGAAGACCCGCTGCGACCGCCACGATCCGGCCTTCTATCCCCGCTTCAAGGCCGCCTGCGACGAATACTTCCACATCCCCCATCGCGACGAGGCCCGCGGCCTGGGCGGCATCTTCTTCGACAACCTGAACGATCGCGCCGCCGACGACCTCTTCGCCTTCTCGTCGGACTGCGCCGCCGGGATCGTCCCCTGCATCGACCCGATCTACCGCCGCAGGCTCGACGAGCCCTTCGAGGAGCGCCATCGACTCTGGCAACAGCTGCGCCGGGGTCGCTACGTCGAATTCAACCTGGTCTACGATCGCGGCACGACCTTCGGTCTGAAGACGGGGGGACGCACGGAGTCGATCCTCATGTCGCTGCCACAGACCGCGCGCTGGGAATACGACCACGAACCCGAGGCCGGCTCGCCGGAGGCCGAACTCCTCGGGGTCCTGCGTCAGCCCCGGAGCTGGGCCTGAACGAGGCTCAGACCCGCGCGGCCGCGGCCAGCCAGGTCTTCACGATCGTCTTGAGGGCGGCGCGGGCCGAGTCCACCGCGAGCA
>JBFIHP010000493.1:0-3379 GCA_041601735.1 Planctomycetota bacterium
AGGGTACGAGATCGATCAGCGACCCCGAGCCGACGTCGTGGATGACCGGGAGGCCCGCCTCCCTGCCGATCGCGACCATCTCGGCCAGGCCGACGTGCTGGGTGAAGCCGACGATCCTGTAGTTGCTGGTGTGGACCAGCATGAGGGCGCCGGTCTCCGGACCGACCGCGCCGCTGTAGTCGGTGGGGCGCGACTTGTTCGTCGTGCCGACCTCGCGCAGCCGGCAGCCGCTGGCCTCGAAGACGTCCGGCAGGCGGTAGGAACCACCGATCTCGATCAGCTGCGAGCGGGACACGATCACCTCGCGCCCCTCGGCGAGGGTGTTCAGGATGATCATCGTCGCCGCGGCGTTGTTGTTGACCACGAGGGCGGCTTCGGCTCCGGTCAGGGCGCAGAGAAGGCTCTCGCAGAAGGCGTCGCGCTTCCGGCGCGCGCCCTCCGCGCGATCGACCTCGAGCAGGACATAGCCGTCGGCGGCCGCGACGTTGTCGATCGCGGCCTTCGGATAGACCGCGCGTCCGAGCCCCGAGTGGAGGATGATCCCGGTGCCGTTCACCACCCGGGTCATGAGGGGGCGATGCCAGCGGGCGGCGTCCTCGACCACCATGGCGGCGATCTCGTCACGCGCCGGCGGCGTCCCCTCGCGGCCCGCGGCGAGCGCGGACAGGATGTCGCGGCGGCAGAGGTCCAGCCGCTGGCGGCAGAGCCGCGCCAGGAGGACCGGATCGAGCTCGCGATCGAGCTTTCCGCGCACCTCGTCCATCAGGACGTCGACGCCGGGGAGGTCGCGCAGGACCTGAGCTGGGTTCGGATTCATGCCGCCACTCCGCTGCGGATCGGGATCGGAGGCGATGATAACAGCCCGGAGCCGCCCCGGTATCTCGGACCGAGACGATCGGGCCGCCAAAAAAAAGCCGCGGCCCTTCCTCCTCCGGGCGGGTTGATTAGGATCTGCCTACGAGCCCACCCGGGAGTCACGGGTCGTCGCATCCGGCGGCGGCGCGGGCCTCTCGAGCCCCTTTTTCGCCCACACCCAGATCCGCACCTCAGTCGTGAAAGGGATTGCACGTGAGCGTCATCGTCTGCAAGAGCTGCGGCGGCAGGTTCCGCCTGACCGCCACACCCGAGCAGGACCGTCTGGCCTGCCCTCGCTGCGGCGTGAGCCTCAGGACCTCGTCCTCGAGTCGCGTCACGACGAAGAGCCAGCCGACGGCGAACGTCACCAACGACGGTGGTCTTCGTCTGTCGGGGATCGTGACCAGGAAGAAGAGCAGCGCGCGCCCCATCGTGGTGGCGACGGTCTGCGTCCTGATCATCGCGCTGGGCGCCTTCTTCGTGCTCCATCAGTGATCGCGAGTCCGCGGGCCGCGGGACCCGAGCCCCCTGCGCCGCCGGCGGAACCTCGTCACCTCGCGCGGATCTCGCGCGCCTCCGCTCCGCTTCTTCACCGCGGGCGATCGGGTGCTCGGGATCGGACGACTCGAGCAGGACCAGGGGATCCAGAGGGATCCGGTGAGGCCGGGAGCCCTGCTCCCGGCTTTTTCTCTGTGGCGCGGCAGCCGCCATGGTCATAAGATCCGCGTGGTATCTCGAGCCGGGGAGGGGCCATGAGACAGCTCACGTTCATCTGCATGCTGGTGGTTCTGGCGGGTTGCGAGTCGAGCGGCGACCGCCTCGAGGTTCCGGTGCCGACGGCCGACCGTTTCGTGGCGATGGAGTTGACCTGCCTCCACGCCACCTCCGTGCGCGACATCGTGGTGGGCGGTTACCTCACCGACGTCGATGGCGGCATCGAGGGAATCCTCCTGCGTACGACCGACGGCGGCGAGAGGTGGCGCCGCATCGGCTCGATGACCTATGACTTCGTCGGCCTCCTGCCCCAGGACATCTTCTTCACCGACCTCCGGTCGGGTTGGGTGGGCGGCATCAGGGTCCGCCGCGGCGAGACCATTCCGGTCGTCCTCCGGACCGACGACGGCGGCGGCCATTTCCGCGACTGCGAGATCGCCGAGAATCGCAGCTCGGTCGTCCTGCAGGTCGGGGAGATCGCCTTCTCCTCGGATCTGGCGGGTTCGGTGAGCGTCACGGTCGAGGACGCCGCCGGCGGCGGCGTGGTCACCAACGTCTACGACACCCGCGACGGCGGCAAGACCTTCGCAATCGGCGAGTTCAAGGCCGAGGGCAGCGGGCAACAGGGTGACCCGGCGCGTTCCTTCATCAGCATGAAGGAGGGCTTCCGGCTCCTGCGCCCGCTGGAGAACGGGACGCAGATCCTCGAACTGACCGTCGACGGCGGCGAGACCTGGGTCGCAGCCAGCCAGTTCCAGCTCGGTCAATTCGCTCAGTACTACTGATCTCGACCCAGGGGCTCCTGTTGATCCGGCGCCCCGGGGCGGGCAACATGGGCCATCACGGGGCGTGGCGCAGCCTGGTAGCGCGTCTGCTTTGGGAGCAGAAGGTCGCTGGTTCGAATCCAGTCGCCCCGACTTCGGCCGCGTCCACGATCGCGAGAGATGAGGTCCGGCCCCGCCGGGCCTTTGCCGCAGCAGGAGATCGACGTCCATGCCCCGGTCCAGCTTGTCCGAACTCCTCTTCGCGCTGGCCTTCGCCGTGGTCACCACCGGCATAGCCGGATTCATCGTCACCAGCGACAGCCAGGGAAGCTCGCGGGAGCGCCTGCACGAGATCGAGAAGCTGAAGGCCGATCGATGCGCCCTGCAGATCCAGTCGATCCGTCACTGGGTCGATGCCGACGCCGTCGGGGACCGCCGCGCCAAGGTCGAGCAGGTCGTGCGCGCGAAGACGCGACGCAGCCTGAAGGAGTTCAACGAGCGCCGCGTCTTCGAGGAGGTCGAGGCGGTCTATCGCGAACTCCAGAAGAGCATGCAGCCTTGAGCGAGCGACACGGCGTCCTGCTGGTCAACCTCGGTACTCCCGACCGCCCCGAGGCGCCCGAAGTGGCGCGCTACCTGCGCGAGTTCCTCGGTGATCCCCGCGTGATCGACCTGCCGGGCCCGCTGCGCTGGTTCCTGGTCAACTGCATCATCGTGCCTCGTCGCGCCGCGGCCTCGGCCGCGAACTACCGCAAGGTCTGGACCGAGGAGGGCTCGCCGCTCCTGGTCCACGGTCGAGCGCTCGAGGCGGGATTGCGCGCCCGGCTGTCCGGCGAGGTCGTGCTGGCCATGCGCTACGGCCGACCCTCGATCCGCGAAGGGCTCGAGGCGCTCGCGTCCAGGGGCGTGAAGCGCCCGCTGATCCTGCCGCTCTTTCCCCAGTTCGCGGAAGCGACGACCGGCTCGGTGATCCACCGGGTTCGTGAGGAGATCGCTCGTGCGCAGCTCGGCATCGAGCCGGTCTTCGTCGAGGACTTCGCCGACCA
>JBFIHP010000494.1:0-3378 GCA_041601735.1 Planctomycetota bacterium
CACGGCATCTCGGGCAGCCTGCAGCTGGCGCTCTCGTCCTGGACCTTCCTGCTCTCGATGTTCGCGGCCGGCATCGCCGCGGCCTTCCTCATCTACGGAAAGGAGGGACGGGCCCATGTTTGACAGCAACTTCTTCGCCGAGCCCAAGGACCTGATCCTCGGCGCCATCACCGGCCTCGTCTTCGGTTTCCTGCTGCAGAAGGGCTCGGTCACCCGCTACAAGACCATCGTCGGCCAGTTCCTGATGCGCGACCATACCGTGATGAAGGTGATGTTCACCGCGATCATCGTCGGCGGCATCGGCATCTACGCCATGCTGCAGGGCGGCCTGATCGAGGCGCTGCACCTGAAGAGCGCGACCCTGCTGGGCAACGCGGGGGGCGGCCTGATCTTCGGCATCGGCATGGCGATCCTCGGCTACTGCCCCGGCACCGCCGTGGCCGCCATCGGCGACGGCTCGCGCCACGCCATCGCGGGTCTCCTCGGCATGATCTTCGGCGGCGCTCTCTACGCGGAACTCCACCCCTGGTTCAAGACCAACGTCCTCCAGGTCACGGACCTGGGCAAGGAGACCCTGGTGACCAGCACGGGGCTCAGCCCCTGGTGGTTCCTCGCCGCTCTTGCGATCGGCGCCCTACTCGGCTTCGCGCGGCTCGAGCGCTGGGAGCTGAAGCGCGGCGGCCGTACCAAGGCTTCCGCGGCTTGAACGGTTCGTCCGACTTCTGCTCATGAACGCCGGCGATCGTCCCGTCCGAAGGCGATCGCCGAGGAGGTCGGCGAGGAGCGCAACCAGGGACGAGGGGTCTCGACCAGCCGGTCGAGACCCCTCTTTTTCGATCCGTCATCGCGCGATCTTCTGCCGTCGCGATCAGCTGCCGCCGACGATCGAGGCGCCTTCGATCAGCTCCTCGAGCAGGGCCAGGGCGACCCGGCCCGAGACCGCGAAGGGGTCGAGGACCGGCTTCTCCGAGTACTTGAGGATCACGCCGACGTTGAGCTTGTCGAGATCGACCCGCCCCATCCGCCAGCTGGAGAAGCGACGTTCATCGACCTCGGCGTAGTGCAGCAGCGTGACGTCCTTGTGCCGGTCGTCGTGGAGAATCTTGCCGTAGAGCCTGTTGATCTCCTCGCGGCTGCCTTCCAGGACCTGGAGGAAGACGTCGCCGTGGCAGATGCAGAGCACCCCGGTGACTCCGGCCTCGAGGTTGAACTTCCGTGAGGGCGCGAGAATGCTCTCGATCAGCTCCGGCGTTACCGGCTTGGTCGAACGGCTGGCATAGATGAGGCGCACGAGCATGGTTCAACTCCTCGTCAGCTGTCGCCCTGGTTCAGGAGCGCCAGGAATTCGCGGCGCAGGTTCGGGTTCTTGAGGAAGGTGCCGCGCATGACGCTGTTCACCATCTTCGAACCCATGTCGCGGACGCCGCGCCACTGCATGCAGGAGTGGTCGGCGCGCATGATGATCGCGAGTCCGTCCGGCCGCATCTTGTCCTGCAGGAGATCGGCGAGCTGGATGATGGCCTCCTCCTGGATCTGCGGTCGGCCCATCACCCACTCGACGAGACGGGCGTACTTCGACAGGCCGATCAGGGCGGAGTGCTCGTTCGGCATGACGCCGACCCAGATCTTGCCGATGATCGGGCAGAGGTGGTGCGAGCAGGCCGAGCGCACCGTCACCGGACCGACGATCATCAGCTCGTTCAGACGTTCGATGTTGGGGAATTCGGTCACCGACGGCTGCGGGACGTAGCGGCCGTGGAAGACCTCCGTGATGAACATCTTGGCGACGCGCTTGGCCGTGTCCTGGGTGTTGTGGTCGCTCTCGGTGTCGATCACCAGGGCGTCCAGAACTCCCTGGAGCCGATCCCGGACCTCGGCGTGCAGTTCGGCGAGTTCACCCGGCTCGATGAACTCGGCGATGTTGTCGTTGGCGTGAAAGCGCTTGCCGGCCTTCCTCAGCCGCTCGCGAATCCGCGCCGACACGAGGGCCGTCGGCTTGTTTTTGTCTGCATCACTGGGCACGTCATACCTCCCGAGGCGAAGAGGATAACACCTCCCGCGTCGCCCCGCGATTCCCTCGCGGTCGCGCGTCTGGAACCGGGGAGCGAACTGCCCGCAACGGCCGACCGGGGCCGGCGCTCGATGGGCCGGCGGATCAGGGCTCTTCCTCGACCTCCTCCTCCTCGCCGAGGGCGGCGCGCTTCTCGGCTTCGAGGCGCTCCTTCGTGGCCGCCTCCTGGGCGACGACGGCCTCCTTCAGCTCGCGGTACTTCGTCGCGGCCTTCTCCTCGCCGAGACCCTCCGCGAGCTTGATCAGCTCGTCCAGGAGATCGGGGTGGTTGCACCAGCGGGCCAGATCGACGCCGATCTCGAAGGCGCGCTCGGCGCCGTCGTGAGCGGCGAGTTCGCGGACCTGTTCGGCGAGTCGGTCGATGCCGAGGCGCTGCTTCTCGCGGAGTCCGCGCTCGATCTCGAAAGCGGTCTCGACGTCGCCGACCTTGCGCTCGATCGCCGCGCGCGCGCGCAGAAACGAGACGTCGTCGCTCTCGAGTCCGGCCAGCATGTCGGCGAGCCGGCGGCCCAGGACCTCGTCCATGGTCTCGAGCTCGCAGAGGCGCGCGGCCAGGGCGCCGAAGACCGCGGCCGGGAACTCCAGTCGCTCCTGTTCGTGCAAGGCCCGGAGGGCCTCGAAGAGGCCCGCCAGATCGACGTCGAGCTTGATCTGCTTGCGTTGCTCGCGGTCGTAGCGCTGCCACATGCGTACCAGCGCGTTGCGGGCGAGTCCCTCGTTGCGCGTGACCCTCATCACGACGCCGCGACGGTTGCGCGGAGCGGAATCCCGCTTGCAGATCATCGGCGCCAGCACGTCCATGGCGGTCTGCACCTGCCCGGCCGAGAGCGCGACCCGCGCGACGTTCGGGCGGATCTGCTGCATCTCCCAGCTGTCGTCGCCCTGGTCGTCGGACCGGAGCAGATCGAGCATCCGGCCGACGGCCTCTTCGGCCGGCAGCATGCGTTCCCAGACCTCGACCGCGAGACTCAGCCAGGAGCCGAGCCGGTAGTCGGAGGGCCGGAGGTTCTCGAGCATCGCCAGGGTCGTCCGGACGCCGAGCTCACCGCCGAGCACCTTCTCGGCCTCCCGCAGGAGGTCGTTCCAGCTGCTCGTGTCGTTCAGGTAGCCGCCGTCATCGGACGCGTTGCTCATCAGCGCGGCCAGGAGATAGAGCCGCGAGGCCTGCTCCTTGCGCCCGCCCACCGCGAGGCCGCGCGCAAGGCCCCGCACCTGGCGGGCGTCGGGGATGGCCAGGCGCGCGACCAGCGTGTCGATGATCCCCGTCCGCAGGGCATCGTCCACCCAGTCGTCCTCGAGCAGGACGA
>JBFIHP010000495.1:0-3374 GCA_041601735.1 Planctomycetota bacterium
CCCTCGCCGGGCACGTCCACCGCCTTCAGGGTCACGCCGGGGTCGAGGGCCTCCCAGGCCTTGATGGCCGGCTCCTCGCGCACGGTCATGCTGCCGGGCGCGAGCGCCATGTCGTAGCCGACGGCCTGGCTGCCGGTGAAGACGACCTCGCGGTAGGAGGCGTTGTTGAAGTGGTTGCCGGCGGCCGCGTCGTCCGGCGTGACGTAGTGGCCCTCGACGAAGTAGCGGGCCCCGACGTTCGCGTTCGGGTCGAGGTCCGACATCCGGATCTGCAGGCGCTTGTAGATGCTCGCGGCCTGGCTGCCCTGCGTACCGGAGGCGGGCGGGTAGTTGAAGGCGCCGGTGTAGGCGTCAACCTCCCACTTCGGCCCGAGCCCCGACTGCGAGCCGTTGAGGCCCGCGCCGTAGGGATCGGAGCAGCCGACACCGAGCGTCGTCCCGTTCGTGGGATTGACGCAGGGCGAGCAGAGCGATCCGCTGAGCGCGAAGAAGCCGTGCTTCAGCCAGCTCTGCCCCACCTGTTCGAAGCGACCGTCGAGCAGGCGGTAGGCATGCTGCGCGATGACGGGATGGTCGTTCGTCGTCGAGTTCCAGAGGAGATTCGCCGTTCCGATGTTGCAGGAGACGGTCCCGACCGCGAAGGCGTCGATGCCGAGCGTCGTGTCATGGCCGTAGTTCGCGACCTCGTGGAGATCGCCGACGATCACGTCGGCGCCCTGGGCGCGAAGGTCGGCGGCGGCGAGCAGGAGGCAGAGGACCAGGCTGATCCGGAAGATCGACTGCATGCGGATGGACTCCGGGACGATGACATGACGGTTTGGCGGCCCGGTCGTCCGGGCATGATCCGACCATTGAACCCGAGCGGAGGCCCCGGGTCCAATGCGACCTGTTTTCGACCGCCTGAATACCCGCCGGCATTCAGGCGCGAAGACCGCGAAACAGCCCGAGCGCGGTCCAGCTGCGAAACCAGGGCTCGAATCGGGGCGCCATCGTCTCCAGTTCGAGGCCCTGGCACTCCGCGGCGCGGACCAGGGCCTCGAGGAGGTTCTCTCCGGCGATGATGGCCTCGAGACAGGCGGCCTGGGCCGGAGTCAGGTCGAGCCGGAAGACCTCGTAGTCGCGGCGGTAGACGAGAACGTGGCAGGCCCGGGGCTCCGGTGGTGCGGCCGCGGGCATGTCGTCGTCGAGCCAGCCCGGGAGCGCGTGATCGAGCCGGAGGAGTTCCAGCGCCGAGATCGGTTCGAGGCAAAGCTCGGCGCGCTCCTCGGGATCGATCGCGAGCAGATCCTCGGCCGCGATCACGGGGTCCTCCTTCGCGTCGAAGACCCGGCTGAAGGCCCGCTCCAGGCGCGCCAGATCGACCGCGAGCCCGCGCATCGAAACCTCTTCGGCCTCGTCGCGCAGGAAGTCCGCGAAGCCCGCGCCGAGATGAGCCAGGTTGGGATGCCGCGAGGGATGACGGTGGAGGTAGGCCCGGGCGAGGCGGCCGAACTCGGCCGCGCCGAGGAAGTCGCGGAGCCGGCGGTGGTCCTCGGCCAGGACGTCGATGAGGCGCCAGTAATACATGTCCGCGTAGATGCCGAGGCGCTCGCGCGCGGTGAGCGTCGCTGCGGGGAGGATGAGATCCTCGACCTCGCGCCCGGCGGCGGCGGCCCTGGCCGCCGACGAGTCCAGCCCGGCCTCGAGCCCGTCCTCGTGGCTGACGGCGGCGAGCATGAAGCGCTGGATCGCCTCGAGTTCAGGCCGGGTCGGCATGCGAGGCCTCGGCGCCGGGCAGGAAGCGGCGCGCCTTCAGGACCTCGGCATGCACCGTGTCGAGGTCGGGAATGGAGTCGTCCCACTCCAGCAGGGTCGAGCAGGGGCCGCCCTTCTCGATCACCCGGCGATAGAGCTCCCAGACCTCGTCGATGACCGGCGCGTCATGCGTGTCGAGGATATGAGTGCCCTTGTCGCAGTGACCGGCGAGGTGGATCTGCACGACGCGGTCGAGAGGGATGATCTCCAGGTAGTCCGCGACGGGATCGAAGCCGTGGTTGCGCGCGCTCACGAAGACGTTGTTGACGTCGAGGAGGAGCGCGCAGTCGGCCCGCTCCGCCATGGTCGCGATGAACTCGGCCTCGGGGATCGTGCTCGACCTGAACTCGAGGTAGGTCGAGGGGTTCTCGAGGACGAGCGGTCTACCGAGTCGGTCCTGCACGCGTCGGATGCGATCGACGAGGTGGGCGAGGCTCGCCTCGTTCATCGGCATGGGGTAGAGGTCGTGGCCGTTGACGCCGCCGACTCCGGTCCAGCAGACGTGATCGCCCAGCCAGACCGCTCCCACCCGATCGGCGAGCGCGGCGAGGCGCTCGAGGTAGATCGCGTCGAGCGGGTCCGTGCTGCCGATCGACAGCGAGACGCCGTGCATCACGATCGGGTAGTCGGCGGCGATCCGGTCGAGAATGTGTCGGGGGCGCCCCCCGGTCTCCATGAAGTTCTCGGAGATGATCTCGAACCAGTCGATCGGCGGTCGATCGGCCAGGATGCGCGGGTAGTGGGGCGCCCTCAGGCCGATGCCCAGACCGAGATCGGGCAGGCCCCACCTGTTGCCGCCGGTCGTCATCGATCTCAGTGCTTGATCGGAACGGCGCAGCCGCCCTTGCCGGCGCAGCTGTTCTTGGCCTTGCAGCCGTTGTCGCCGCTGCCGCAGCCGCCGAGGCTCTTGCACTCGTTCTTGCCGCGACAGCTGTGGGGCTCGACCGTCGCGCAGCCGCCCTTGCCCGAGCAGCTGTTCTTGCCGGCGCAACCGGCATCGCCGCTCTTGCAGCCGCCCTGACCCTTGCAGTCGTTGCGGCCCTTGCAGGCGTGCTTGGGCAGGCCCATCTCCCCGGCGGCCTTCGCGGCGCCGTCGGTCGCGCCGGGGCCGCTCGCGTCCTGGTTCTCGCCGCAGCCGATTCCGGCCGCGATGCCCCCGAGGGCGGCCAGCATGGCCTTGTTGAATTCGCGTCGCTTCAAGTCTCGCACTCCTCCGATCTGCGGGGAAACCCCGAGTCTCGGGGCAGGGAGTCGCGCGGTCAAGGGCGGAGCCGCATTCTCCATGCGGCCGGGGAGCGCCTGCCGCGATTCCCCGAGACACGAGCATGGAGCGCCAAGCTCGCTTGGCCGTTTGGGAGAGCGAGCTCTCCGAGACGGCCGAGCAAGCTCCTGCCCATGCACTCGAGTCATCTCGTGCTTTCAGTGGCCTCGGAACAAGGGCTTCAGCTGCCATCGAGAAAGTGGAATGCGGTCGCGCCGACATCCGGTGCCAGGCACTTTCCGCCGGGGCGCGAGGCGAGGCTGCAGAGGTCAACGGCATCAGGATGCTCTCATGGAAGCCGAGAGAGCGGGGTATTCGA
>JBFIHP010000496.1:0-3373 GCA_041601735.1 Planctomycetota bacterium
GACGCCGACCGCTGCGCCTTCGTCGACGAGCGCGGCCGGGTCGTGCCGAACGACATCATGACGGCACTGGTCGCGGCCGAGATACTGAAGCGCGAGCCGGGCACCGCGGTCGTCTACGACCTGAGGTCGAGCCGCGTGGTCGCGGAGGAGGTCGAGCGCCTGGGCGGCAAGGCCATCAAGGAGCGCGTCGGCCACAGCTTCATCAAGGCGACGATGCGCGCCAACGACGCGGCCTTCGGCGGCGAGCTCTCCGGCCACTACTACTTCAAGGAGAACTTCACCTCCGACAGCGGCGTGATCGCGATGCTGCTCGTGCTCGAGATCATGGAGCGCGAGAAGAAGAAGCTCTCCGAGCTGGTTAAGCCCCTGCAGCGCTATCCCGCGACCGGTGAGATCAACTTCCACGTCGAGGACAAGGACGGCATGATCGCCCGCCTGAAGGAGATCTTCGCCGACGGTGAGATCGACGACCTCGACGGCGTCACGGTGAGCTACCCGACCTGGTGGTTCAACGTCCGCAAGAGCAACACCGAACCCCTGTTGCGCCTCAATCTCGAGGCCGACGACGACGCGATCCTCGCCGAGAGGAAGGGGCAGCTTCTCGACCTGCTCGGCGAACCGGAGGCCTGATCGGAATCGCCATGCGAGTCCTCCACGTCGAGCCCTTCTCCGGCATGGCCGGAGACATGTTCATGGCCGCGCTGATCGACGCCGGGCTCGATCAGGCCCGGCTCGAGACGGCGCTCGCCGGTCTCGGTCTCGACAGCTTCCGGCTCGACCGGCGCCAGGTCATGCGCGGTGCGATCCGCGCGACCAAGATGGACGTGGTGATCCGCGGAGCCGACGGCCGCGAGCGGCGCGAGAGGCGCGACCAGGACCACGCGACGGGGCGTCACCATCACGAACACCCGCATCATCCGGGCGGCGATGACCAGGACCCTCACCATCACCATCATCCTCATCATCCCTCGCAGCATCGCCACGGGCATGAGCCGGGACACGGACATGCGCACGGCATGAGCTACCGCGAGATCGTGGCGCTCATCGGCGGCTCCACGCTCGCCGAGCGGCCGCGCGACCGCGCGCTCGCGATCTTCCGGCGCATCGCCGAGGCCGAGGCCCGCATCCACGGCGTCGCGGTCGATGACGTCCACTTCCACGAGGTCGGAGCGATCGACGGCATCGTCGATGTCTGCGCCGCGGCCCTCGGCCTCGAACTCCTCGGCATCGAGCGGGTGACCTGCAGCGCGATCGGCCTGGGGGAGGGGGTTCGCCGCATGGCGCACGGCCTCGTTCCCATCCCCGCGCCCGCGACCGTCGAGATCGTGAAGGGACTTCCGGTCCGGCGGAGCGGCGTGGCCGACGAGTTGCTCACGCCGACCGGCGCGGCGATCCTGGCCGAACTCGTCGACGAATTCCTGCCGCGCGGCGATCTGGTGATCGAGTCGTCCGGCTACGGCGCCGGTTCGACCGACCGTGCCGACCCCCCGAACGTCGTCCGCGTGCAGATCGGGCGGATCGAGACCCGGGCCGTCGGCCGCGACGAGGTCGTCGTGATCGAGACCCAGGTCGATGACATGACCGGCGAGGCCCTCGGCTACCTGCGCGAGCGTCTCGAGGAGGCCGGCGCCCTCGACGTCCTGATCCAGGCGGTGCAGATGAAGAAGGACCGGCCCGGCCAGCTGATCACCCTGCTCGCTCGTCCCGAGGACGAGAGCCGGCTGGGCGAACTCCTGCTCCTGCACTCGACGAGCCTCGGCTATCGGCGCTGCCCGATGGAGCGCCGCACCCTCGAGCGCGAGGAGGAGACCTGGGAGAGCCCCTGGGGACCGCTGCGTCTGAAGGTCGTCCGCCCGGAGGGCCGTGCGCCGCGCTGGAAGGCCGAACACGAGGATCTCGCCCGCATCGCGCGCGAGACCGGTCGGCCCCTCGCCGAGATCGAGGCCGAGATCCGACGCCTGCGGGGCTAGGGGAGCGGAGTCCGGTTCGACCCCGCCCGGGCACCCTCATCCACCCGGGCCGTCGGCGGCTCGCAAGAGGAGCGCCGGCCTGACAGGCCGGCTTCAGGTGCTCGCGGGCGCCCTCTTGGCGCTCCTCGAAGCTCGACATGCCGCTCAGTGGGGCCCGGAAGGCCGCTCCTCGCGGCGGGATTGCCGCTCTGTCAGAGCAGCGCTCCGAGCTCACTCGGCTCTCTCCTGGGAGCGTCCCGGGTCTTTCATAGACTGGAAGCGAGAAAACCCCGATCCGGAGTCCGTCATGCGGTCCGTCTACCTCCCGATTCTCGCGTTCGCCCTCCTGGCCACGACCGTTGCCGCCCAGGAGCCGCGCTACGCGCTGGTGACCCACAACAACGTGCCGGTCATGGCCGGGCCGAAGAGGCCCGACGCCCAGCTCATGAAGGTGGCTTCCGGCCAGGTCGTGCAGTTCCTCGGCCGGGAAGGCGAGTTCGGCAAGGTCAAGCTGCCGGGCGGAGTCGAGGCCTACGTCGCCAAGGGTCGGGCCTCACAGCCCTACCTGGCGATGGAGGAGACCGGCGAGGCTCGCGTCCTCGTCAGCAGGCTCAAGATCCGCCCGCATCCGAACCTCGATTGGCCCGCCATGGGCACGCTCGAGCCGAACCAGCGCCTGATCGTGCTGGAGGAGGCCGCCGACGGCTGGATCAAGATCCTCGCGCCGCGGGACCAGGCGGTCTACATCCACTCCGACTACCTCGATACCGAGGGCGATCAGGCAACTTGGGCGACGACCTTCACCAACAGCGACAAGCTGCGCCGCACGCAGATCCTCGCCTCGGGGAAGATCTCCGAGAAGGCGATCGCCCGCCTCGAGGAGACCGAGAAGGTTAACACGCGGCTCGAGGCGGCCGAGAAGGCCATGGCGGAGTACGCCGGCGGCAAGGCCTCGGCGGAGCGCCTCCGCCAGCTCGAGACCGAGTATCGCGGCATCGCGGAGGCGGCGCCCGAGGGCTCGCTCGCTCGAACGACCGCCGAGGAGCGCCTGACCTACATCCAGGACCGCCGTGAGGCGGCCGAGAAGTTCGAGGACGCGCGCCGGCGCATCGCCGAACTCGAGAAGTCGAAGGCGGCGCGAGAGGCCCGCTACGGCGAGAGCCTGGCCTCCTTCCGTGAGAACAAGGAACGCGAGATGGCGACGCCGAAGCCGGCGAATTCGCGCTTCCTCCAGTACGGCATCGGCGAGCTCCACCGGGTCTTCGTCACGGAGACCCAGCGGCCGACCTGGGTCCTGTCGAAGGGACTCGAGAAGCGCTTCGTCGTGACCTCGGAGCGCTACGACCTCTCGGAGTACCACGGCAAGACCATCGGGGTCACCGGCTGGGAGAAACTCGGCACTCCGAAGGGCAAGGACCTCCAGC
>JBFIHP010000497.1:0-3372 GCA_041601735.1 Planctomycetota bacterium
GGCTCGCCGTGACAGAGGAGGCAGCCGACCTGTTCGGCCTCTCCCTGGGCCTGCAGGTGAAGTCCGCAGCAGACGAGGAGCAGGAGGGGCCAGATGATTCGCGAGTATCTCATTCCATCAACCCCCATGCGGTCATGACCAGGAAGAACACGACGGCCATGCAGGCCATGATGACCAGCACGCGCCGCGAGCGCGGGCCGCGGTCGAGGAAGGGCGCGATCAGCACGATCGCGAAGGACACGCCGAAGAAGAGCACGCCGACCAGCTCCCCTTCGATGCCCAGGATGTGAGAAGGGAGTTTCTTCAAGGCCTGGAACATGAACAGGAAGTACCACTCCGGCTTGATGCCCTCCGGTGCGGCGGCGAAGGGATCGACCTTCTCGCCCAGCTCCCAGGGGAAGAGGGCGGCCAGGGCCGCGAGGATCGCGAGGGCGATGTACCAGCCCACGAGGTCGCGCAGGAGGAAGTGCGGCACGAAGGGCATGGAAGGCACCCTGTCCTCGCCGCCGCGCGCCTCGATGACCGGCTCGGGCGTGCTCATGCCGTGCTTCTGCACCAGGTAGAGATGGACGCCCAGCAGGCCGAAAACGGTGAGCGGCAGGATGGCGACGTGCAGGGCGTAGAAACGCGCCAGGGTGTCGCCGGTCACGTTCTCGCCCGCGCGGCTGAAGTTCAGGAGTTCGTCGCCGATGAAGGGGACGACGCCGACGATGGCGGTGCCGACCCGGGTGGCGAAGAAGGCCAGTTCGTTCCAGGGCAGGAGGTAGCCGCTGAAGCCCAGCGCCAGGAAGGCGAAGAGCAGCAGCACGCCGGTGACCCAGGTGATCTCCCGGGGCCGGCGATAGGCCCGCATGAAGAAGGTCGTGAGCAGGTGCAGGTAGAGGATGCCGATGAGCAGGTTGGCGCACCAGGAATGGATCGAGCGGATCAGCCAGCCGAACTCCACCTCGGTCATGATCATCTGGACGCTCTCGAAGGCCCGGTCCTCGGCCGGGTTGTAGAAGAGCGAGAGGAGGAGGCCGGTGACGACCTGGATGATGAAGAGGAAGAGCGCCATGCCGCCGAGGAAGTAGAAGGGCGTCTGGCGGTGGACCGGAACCCGCTTGTGGGCGGCGAGCTTGCGGGCGCCTTCGAGCCCCAGGCGCTCGTCGAGGAAACCCATGAGCCCGGACGCGCCGCGGTCAGCTTTCGTTGGGTCTGACAATGATCTCCTCCTTTCCCGGATCCCCGCGCAACTCGACCGAGAGGCTCTTCAGGGGACGGGGCGGCGGTCCCGAGATGTTGCGGCCCTCGAGGTCGTAGATCCCGTTGTGGCAGTTGCAGAAGATGTCCTTCTTGTCGGGACGGAACTCCACCGTGCAGTCCACGTGGGTGCAGACCGCGTCGAAGGCGCGGATCTTGCCGTCGCCGCTCTTCACCAGCAGGCAGGGGCGTCCGCCGAAGTTGAAGGGGGAGGGCCATTTGCCCTCGGCGTCCGGCCGGAGTTCGTCCACGCGATAGGGGGCGACGACCTCCAGGGCGCCGCCGCCGCCCTTCTTCCTGGGCTGCAGGAAGCGGGCGACCGGGTAGAGGAGCATTCCCAGGGTTCCGACCATGCCGGTCAGCACCAGCTTGAGGAAGCCCCGCCTCGGGACGGACTTCATCGCGTTACCGGACATCGCACTCTCCCGTCACATCCAGATCGAGGAGCCGACCCGGCCCATTTCCCGAGGCCGGCGCCGGCTTGCATTCGAGCGATCCGTCCTCGCGCTGCGTCGATGGTGGATCGCTCGCCATTGATAGCGACTCGAAATCAAGCCGCCGGGTGCGAAGAAGGCCCGGTTCCAGGCGGATTCCGGGCCCCTTCTCGGTGATCAGTGCTTCTTCTTGAGCGGCACGTGCACGTGGATCTTCTTCGGGTCCTTCGTGTAGGCCTCGTAGTCGAACTTGGCGTCCTTGGGCTGCGTGGGGTTGCTCTCGTTGTGGCAGGTCACGCAGTTGTCCTTGTTCGGGTGCACGAGGCCGAGCTTGAGGACGTCGTCGATCTTGTAGTCCTCGTTGTCCTTCTTGTAGGGCGAGTACTTGCTGCCGGGACCGTGGCAGGATTCGCACTGCACGCCTTCCATGTCGGCGGCGCGCTTCTTCTCGTCATCGGTCCAGGCCTTGCCCTCGACCACGGCCGGGTAGCCGCCCTTCTTGCCGTAGCCGGTGGTGTGGCACTCGAGGCAGCTCGCGTCCTTGGTGTAGTCCTTGTCGGGGTCGAGCTTGGCCTTGACCTTCTCCTCCTTGGCCTCGCCGGCCTTCAGGACGTCGAATGTCTTGGCCATGTCGGTCTTCTTCCAGCTCATCCAGTGCTTGAAGTGGCACTTCTTGCAGCCGTCGACACCGATGTACTCGGCCTCGTCGAGGCGCGCGCAGGCCTCCGCGTCGGCAGCGCCGAGCGCGCTCGGGAGCGTCGCGTCACGGGGCAGGAGGACGAACAGGGTCGCGAGGAGAACCAGAACACAGGAGGAGACGATGAGGGACTTCATGGTTTGACCTTTCTCTCGAGGCAGCGGGCCGTGGCGCGCCCGTCCGGCAAACTGGGCTCCGCAAAGCACGTGCCCGCCGAGGATACGAGCGGATTGGCGGATTCGAAGGCCCCGAAGGCCCCAAAAGCGCGATTCACGATGTCGCAGCCCGGCCGCCTGGGTGAAGGGCCACGAGTCCAGGTCCGCGGCTAGCGCCAAAGTCCGCAGAGGGCGAGGCAGAGGCCCCAGGCCGGTCGCGACGAGAGTGTCGACAGGGCCTCGGGCATCGGCTATAGAAGGGCCCGGGACCCGGCTGCACCGGCTTCGGAGTGCGCAACTCCCGCCCTCCCCGCAGCTTGTTGCGCCGACGCAGTGAACGGCGGCACGAGCTTTGCGCCGGTGGGAGCCGAGAGGCGAGGGACTCCGCTCGGGTCCCTGCGGCCCGCGGGGCCTCCGGAGGGGACTCTCGATGTGGAAGAGGCGATCGATGCGTGACAAGCAAGCTTGGGGCGACGCCGCAGGACCCTGGGGACGACTCCTTCTGATCCTCGGCCTCGTCTTCGCTCTCGGGGCGTCCGCCCTGGCCCGTCCTCAGGAGGAGGAGATCGACGAGGAGCCGCCGACGGCCGAGGAGGCCGTCGCCGAGGCGGCCGAGGCGGTCGAGGAGGCGCCGGCCGCGACCGTCGAGAAGCCGCCCTTCGAGTTCTCCGGCTCACTCTCCTTGAGCTACCGCGCCCGGCTTCGTGACGACGACAACGACGAGGACCTCTACGGTTACCTGCGCCTCGACGGCGCCCGGGCCCGCGAGCGTGACCTCTCCTTCCACATCTACGGCCGCGCGACCTACGACCTCGACGGCGACGAAGGCGAGGGGCGCAACCCC
>JBFIHP010000498.1:0-3365 GCA_041601735.1 Planctomycetota bacterium
CATCGCCGCGGTGGCGGCCGACACCGAGGAGATCGCGCTGGAAGCGTGCAATCTCATCGAGGTGGAGATCGAGGTGCTCGACACCATCACCGATCCCACCTACGCCCTCACCCACCCCGAGCCGCAGATCCACGACTACGCCGACGACGGCAACATCCACAAGGTCGTGTCGATGCGCTTCGGCGAGGTGGAGAAGGGCTTCGAGGAGGCCGACCTCGTCCTCGAGGACGACTGCTTCTTCGAGGGCAACACCCACCTGCCGATGGAGCAGCACGCGACCGTCGCGATCCCCGAGGCCGACGGCAAGATCACGGTCTACAGCTCGACCCAGACGCCGCATTACCTCCACAAGGCCATGACCAAGGTCCTGGAGAAGCCGGCCTCGCACATCCGCGTCATCGCCGCGCCCAACGGCGGCGGCTTCGGCGGCAAGAGCGACCCCTTCAACCACGAGATCTGCGCCGCGAAGATGGCGCTGAAGCTCGGCCGCCCGGTGAAGATCTGCCTCAACCGCGAGGAGGTCTTCTACTGCCATCGCGGCCGCCACCCGGTGCAGATGCATCTCAAGACCGGCTTCATGAAGGACGGTCGCATGACCGCCCAGCACCTGAAGACCGCGCTCGACGGCGGCGCCTACGGCAGCTACGGCGTGGCCAGCACCTACTACACCGGCGCGCTGCAGACCGTCACCTACAAGCTGCCGCGCTACCGCTTCGACTCGATCCGCGCCTTCACCAACAAGCCGCCCTGCGGTCCGAAGCGCGGTCACGGCACCCCGCAGCCCCGCTTCGGCTTCGAGGTGCACCTCGACAAGGCGGCCGAGAAGCTGGGCATGTGCCCGGCCGAGCTGCGGCTGAAGAACGTGGTCGACCCGAACACCGTCACCGCGAACTACCTGAAGGTCGGCTCGATCGGCCTCAAGAAGTGCATCGAGGCGGTGGTGGAGGGCTCGGACTTCAAGAACCGCTATCGCAAGCTGCCCCACGGCCGCGGGCTCGGCATCGCCTGCTCGTCCTATCTGACCGGCGCGGGCCTGCCGATCTACTGGAATCACATGCCGCACTCCGGCGTGCAGCTGAAGTTCGATCGCTCGGGCGGCATCGCCGCCTTCTGCGGCGAGACCGAGATCGGCCAGGGCTCCGACACCGTGCTCGCGGCGATCATCGCCGAGGTGCTCGGCGTCGATCTGATGGACATCCGGCTCTGCGTCGCCGACACCGACCTGACTCCGGTCGACCTCGGCAGCTACTCCTCGCGCGTCACCATCATGATGGGCAACGCCGCGATCCAGGCGGCGGAGCGCGCCAAGGAGATCATCTCGAAGGCCGTGGCCGAGAAGCTCGAGGTCCCGGCCTCCCGGCTGGCCTTCGCCGATCGTCGCGTCTTCGACGTCGAGGACCCGGAGACGGGGCTGGACTGGCCCGATGCCGTCATCGCCGCCGAGAGCAAGTTCGGCACGCTCGGCACGACCGGCAGCTACTCGCCCCCGCGCTCGCCCGGCAAGTACCGCGGCGCGGGCGTCGGGCCCTCGCCCTGCTACTCCTACAGCGCCTGCGTGATGGAGGTCGAGGTCGATCCCGAGACCGGGCTCTACACGGTCGAGCACGTCTGGATGGCGCATGACGTCGGCCAGTCGATCAACGCCGCGAGCGTGATGGGACAGATCGAGGGCTCGATCTACATGGGCCTCGGCGAGGCCACGATGGAGGAGTCGGCCTTCCGGAGGCTGCCGAAGCGCATGTCCGACGCGCTGGTGCACAAGTTTCCGTCGATGCTCGAGTACAAGAGCCCGACCTTCCTCGACATGCCGAAGATGACCACCTACGTCATCGAGGACCCCGATCCGAACGGGCCCTTCGGCGCCAAGGAGGTGGGGCAGGGGCCGCTCCTGCCCATCATGCCGGCGCTCTCGAACGCGATCTACGACGCCGTCGGCGCCCGCGTCGATCAGGTGCCGATCGGTCCGCACATGATCCTGAAGGCGCTCGACGAGAAGGCGAAGGGCCGGCCCGCGCGCTACGGCCCGGGGCCCTTCCCGGACTTCGACTTCGGGACGCCGCTCGAGGTTCCGACCCAGGAGCAGGGCGGCGACGGCAAGGCAACCAACAACGCGGACCGCGGCCTGCGCGAGGATCGCGGCACGATGAAGATCATCAAGACCTGAGCGAAGCGAGAACCAGGAGAACCGAGCCATGATGAGACTGCCGAAGTTCCGCTTCGAGATGCCGAGCACGCTGGCCGAGGCCGCCGCGATCGTCGCGGAGAATCCCGACACGACCCGCCTCGTCGCCGGCGGCACCGACCTCTGGCCCAACATGAAGCGGCGCCACCAGGAGGCGGGCTGTGTGGTCAGCCTGGCCAAGATCGGCGGCCTGAATGCGATCGTGGGCGACGGCAAGAGCGGCGTCGTGATCGGCGCGATGACGACGCTGACCGACATCACCGACTGCGACATGCTGGCCCGCGACTACCCGGGCTTTGCCCGCGCGGTCGCGTCGATCTCGGCCCCGATCCTGCGCAACATGGGCACGATCGGCGGCAACCTCTGCCTCGACACCCGCTGCACCTACTACAACCAGAACGAGGAGTGGCGGCGCTCGATCGGCTACTGCATGAAGGCCGAGGGCACGGTCTGCTGGGTCGCGCCCGGCTCGCCGCGCTGCTGGGCGACCTCGTCGACGGACTCCGCGCCGGTCCTCTGCGCCCTCGGCGCGCAGGTGAAGCTGGTCTCGAAGGACGGCGAGCGCGTCATCGATCTCGCCGACCTCTACCAGGACGACGGCATCGACTACCTCACCAAGCGGCGCGACGAGATCCTCGTCGAGCTGCGCCTGCCGCCGGTGGGCAAGCTGAAGACCACCTACTGGAAGCTCCGTCGCCGCGGTTCGATCGACTACCCGGTCCTTGGTGTCGGTGCGGCCCTCGAGTGCGACGACAAGGGCGTCTGCACCCGGGCCTCGATCTACCTCGGCGCGGTGCGCTCGGCGCCGGTCTCCTGCGACGATGCGGCGGCGCACCTCGTGGGCAAGAAGCTCGACGAGAAGCTGATCGCCGAGGCGGCGAAGATGGCGCGCAAGCCCGCGGCGCCCCTCGACAACACCGACTTCGTGGTGAACTGGCGCAAGACCATGGTCGAGCGCTACGTCGATGGCGCGCTGCGCGAGCTCGCCGGCCTGCCCGAGAAGACCAAGAAGCCGCTCCACGGCACCACCTGCGCCTAGGAGCGCCAGGCTTGTCTGGCCGTTCGGGAGAGCTTGCTCTCCCATTCCAGAGTCTGGCCGAGACCGAGCGCCGAGCAAGCTCGACGCTCCATCCTCGAATGGGCGGGAATAGCCCGGGCTCGTCCGCGTCGAAGCCCCCGTCAA
>JBFIHP010000499.1:0-3365 GCA_041601735.1 Planctomycetota bacterium
CCTCGTGACGGCGCTCGAGCCCGACGGCTCGAGCGCCTTCGCATGTCCCGTCGCTCCGATCCGCCGGCCGGATTCCAGGTCGATCTCCGCCCGCCCGGAATCGTCGGGTATGCTCAGACCCTCGATCCAGCCACCGTCCGGGAGCCTGCCATGCCTCTTCTGCCCGCCATCCTGAGCTGCATCCTCCTGGCCTTCGCGACCCTCGCCGCCCAGGAGCCCGCGAAGGTCGAGAAGCCGGAGGCCGCCGATCTGCTCGCGCGGCACGTCAAGGAGACCGGCGGCAAGGAGGCCTACCTCGCGATCCGCTCGAGCCGGATCAAGGGCAAGGTCGAGACCCGAGCCGGTCGCGACCTGGCCGGCACGCTCGAGGTCGTCTTCGCCCGCATCGATGTGGTGAAGGAGGGCGGCAAGAAAGAGGAGCGGCTCTGCTATCGTCTGCTCCTCGACTTCGGCGACGACCTGAGGGTCGAGCAGGGCTCCGACGGCAAGGTCCACTGGGCTCTGACGAGCTACGACGGTGCCAGGCTCGTGAGCGACGACGAGGCGCGCGCCAATCTGGTCGATTTCGACCTCGCGGCCGCAGCGCGGCCGAAGGACTACTACGAGAAGCTCGAGACCCGCGGGAAGGTGATGGTCGGCAAGCGGCCGGCCTGGGAGGTCGAGGTCACCCGCAGGTTCGGCGCGCGCCGCGAATTCATGCGCTTCGACGTCGAGACCGGGATGCTCGTGGGTACGAAGATCATCGAAGCCTCCGAGAACGGCGACATCGTGACGAGTTCCGAGATCCTCGGCTGGCGCGAGTTCGGTTCGATCCGCATTCCCGATCGAACCCGCGATCGCGGTCCGGGCTTCGAGCAGAGCACGACCTTCGACTCGGGCGCGATCGGCCCCGATCTGAAGCTCGAGGACTTCGCACCGCCGGCTGCGGTGAAGAAGCTGCTCGATCGACCGGCCCCGGACCCGGTGCGAGAGGGCTGAACACCGGGCCCCGGGCGGGGTTCCGGTCGATCTCGGTCTTCTTTTCCCATTCTTTTTCTGGGCGGCCTCTCGCCGCGATTCGTATCGTTCCGGCATCGCGCCCGAACCGAATCCCGGAGTCCACCCGGATGTCCGTCATCTTCGCCTACATCGGTCCCGAGACCCTGCTGCCCCTGGGCAGCGTACTCGCCGCCATCGGCGGCCTCTTCCTCTTCTTCTGGCGCTACACGGGCGGGCTGGTCATCGGCCTGTTCCGCCGGAAGCCCAAGGACGGCGAGGCGTCCTGAGGAGCCGCTCCAGAGGATGAGGAGGGGAGACCCGTGGGCCGATTCGACCGCGTGATCGTGCTGGGCTTCGACGGCCTGGAGCCGGGCATCGTCGAGGCGATGCTGGCCGCGGGCGAGCTGCCGGCCTTCGCCCGCATGAGGGAATCCGGCGGCCTCGGTCGCGTCGCCACCACCTTCCCCGCGCAGACGCCCGTCGCCTGGTCTACCTTCGCGATCGGGGCGAACCCCGGCGTCCACGGCATCTTCGACTTCATCGCCCGCGATCCGAAGACCCACCTGCCCGATCTCTCCTTCACGCGCTACGAGCAGAAGAACGCCTTCACGCCGCCGAAGGTCGTGAACCGCCGGCAGGGTCGCCCCTTCTGGGAGCGCCTCTCCGCGGCCGGCATCCGCTCGGCGATCCTCCGCTGTCCCTGCAGCTACCCCTCGGAGCGCATCGCCGGTAACCTGCTCTACGGCATGGGCGTCCCCGACCTGCGCGGCTCGCTTGGCACCGCCACCTTCTACAGCTCCGATGATTCCATCGAGCCCGAGGAGAGCGAGCATGTCCTTCGTCTCGAACCCGACGCCGACGGCCTGATCCGCAGCCACGTGATCGGGCCCTACAATCCGAAGAAGAAGGAGGACTTCCGCTTCGACTACAGCCTGCGGCTCGATCGCGAGAAGGGTCGGGCGCTCCTGCAGTCGAGCGGCGCTCCGCGCGAGCTCGAACTGAGGCTCGGCGTGTGGAGCGACTGGCTGAAACTGAAGTTCAAGCTGCCCATGTTGCAGTCCGTGAAGGGCATGGTTCGCTTCCTCCTCCTGAAGACGGACCCCGTCATCGAGCTCTTCGCCTCGCCCGTCAACTTCGATCCGCAGGCGCCGCCCTTTCCGATCGGCAACCCGCCGGAGTATCCGCGCGAGCTCGAGGCCGAGGTCGGCACCTACTACACGACGGGCATGGTCGAGGAGAACGACGGCCTCAACCACGGGCGCATCGACGAGGACGAGTTCCTGGCCCAGTGCGAGCTGGTCTGGGCGGAGCGGGAGGCCATGCTCCGGCACGAGCTCGACCGCCTGGACGAGGGCCTCGTCTACTGCCTCTTCGACACTCCCGATCGCGTGCAGCACATGTTCTGGCGCTTCACCGAGCCGGACCATCCGGCCAACGAGGGCCGCGGCGACCTCGATCGCCACGCCGGCGTGCTCGCCGACGTCTACCGGCGTTGCGACGCGATCCTCGGCCGTGTGCTCGATCGTTTCGACGACGAGGGCAGCCTCGTGATCGCGCTCTCCGATCACGGCTTCACCAGCTTCCGCCGCTCGATTCACCTCAACAGCTTTCTTCGCGACGCGGGACTCCTGGTCTACGATTCGGGCGCCGACGGCGCCGACTTCTTCGCCGGCGTCGACTGGAAGCGCAGCCGCGCCTACGCCGTGGGTTTCGGCTCGATCTACCTGAACCGCGTCGGGCGCGAGAAGGACGGCATCGTCGCGACGGACGATGCGGATGCCGTCATGGCCGAGATCGAGAGGGGCCTCCTCGCCCTGATCGATCCCGCCACCGGCAAGCCCGCCATCCGTCGCGTCGTCCGCGGCCGCGAGGTCTACGAGGGCAGCTGCGCCGCCGACGGCCCCGACCTCCTCGTCTGCTGCGAGGACGGCTACCGCGCCTCGTCGCGCACCGCCCTCGGCGGCGCGCCCGCAGGCCTCTTCGAGGACAACCGCGAGAAATGGGCGGGCGACCACATCGTCGATCCGGACCTCGTTCCCGGCGTCCTCCTGATGAACCGACCCTACCGCGTCAACGGCGCCCGGCTCGAGGATCTCGCGCCGACCATCCTGGAGGCCTTCGGCCTCGAACTCTCGCCCGCCCTGGAGGGGAGATCGCTCTGGCCATGAGAACGATCATCATCGGAATCGAGGGACTCGTCCCGGAGATGCTCTTCGGAGCGGAGAACCTCGAGCACGTGGCCGCGCTCCTCGAGGTTTCGGCCTTCGGCCTCCTGGAAGAGGTCCTGCCGCTCGACCGCGAACTCGCCTGGTCGGTCTTCCGCGCGGGCGCGGACGCCGGGGCGCTCGGCCTCTGGGGCGCGCGTGACCGTCTCGACCGCGCGGGAC
>JBFIHP010000500.1:0-3360 GCA_041601735.1 Planctomycetota bacterium
CGCGGCGCTCGAGGAACTTCGAGCGCGCGGCTTCGAGATCTGCGCGGCGGCACTCGGACCGGATGCGGTCGCGCTCGACGACTTCGCTCCGCCGCGTCGTGTCGCGCTGGCCGTGGGACAGGAGTCCGCGGGCGTCTCGGCGGCGACCATCGCGGCCGCAGACGCCGTGCTTCGCATTCCCATGGCGCCGGGCATCGATTCGCTCAACGTCGCGGTCGCGTCCGCGGTCTGCCTGCATCGGCTCTCGCGGGGTGAACGCCGCTGAGACCCGGCGCGGCGATCAGGCGTCGAAGCGGTAGTTGATGAGATGGGAGCCGCCGATGACGGTCGGCACCGGTCTCGCGGCGGCCACGGGCTTCAGGGTCTCGGTCGAGATCCGGACGACGAAACCATCGTCCTTGCCGTAGCTGACCACGAATTCGTTGCCGTCCTCGGTCAGGACGATGCCGCGCGCATTCTCCAGCTCGAGCGAGCCCAGGTGCCGGCAACGATCGAGATCCCAGAAGGTGACGATGTCGCCCGCCGGATTCGTCGCTCCCACGAGATGCCTCCTCTCGTCGATCGCCACGCTCAGGGTCTCGGAGAGCATCTTCGCCGCGACGTCGGCCGGTTCCCGCATGGTGATGAGCTTGCCCCCGCTCGGGCGCAGGGTGACGGCGCCGGGCTCCTTCTCGAGATCGGGCATGCCCTCGCGCGGGGCCGATACGATCGCGAGGCTGTCGTCGGTCGCGATCGCGACGTGCCCGGCGTTGAGGCGCGGAGTGTCGAATTCGATGCGCTCGATGAGCTCCTGGCGCGCGACGTCGATGATCGTCACCGAAGGCGCCGCCGCGCCGCCCCAGCGGTCGCCGCCGTTCGTGATCACCATCCGTCTGCCGCCGTCGATCAGGTGGCAGTCGTGGGGTGCGCTGCCGAAGGTCGGGAACTCGCCGACGATCTTCATGGTCTCGGCGTCCCGGATCGCGACGACGCCGACGTAGTCGTCCTCGATGTCGCTCTCGGTGGCGTAGCAGAGCTTGCCGTCGGGCGAGAAGGCGCCGTGGCCGTAGAACTCGCGGTGGTCGAGGGTCTCGATCATCCGTCGCACCGCTCCCCGGGCGAGATCGACCTCGCAGGCGCCGCGGCCGCGCTTCTCGAAGAGGGCGAGGCGCTCGCGGTGGACCGGGTGGGGCACCATGCCGTGGGCGAAGAAGGGCAGGGCCATGCGCCGGGTCGTGGGTTCCGGCGTGTCGAGATCGACGAATCCGAGCCAGTGGCGGCTCCGGCCGTCCCGGTTGACCTGGCGCGAGGCGCCGAGGATGAGGCCCTTGGGACCGGTCGCGATCTCGGTCGCCCCTTCCTTGCCGCAGCCCAAGAGCCAGGCGCCGGCGCCGCCGACGGCGACGAGGCCCAGGAATCGACGGCGGGAGATCGGAACGAAGCGGTCGTCGAAGGCGGGCATGGCGGATCTCCGGAATCTCGGTGCGGCCGGCCGGAATGATAGCCCCGGGCGACCGGCTGGTCAGCATCCTCGTTCTTTCGACCGCTCAGTCGCGGCTTCCCGGGGAGCCGACGAAGCGGCGCAGGAGCTCGCGGATCGCCTCCTCGGCGGGCAGATCCTCCTCGGCGACCACTTCGAGTTCGTCGAGCTCGATCTCGCGGTCGTAGTTCGTCCGGCCGGAGGGGAAGCGTTCCTCGAGGACGCTGACGAAGCTCCCATCCTCGATCTCGTGGCTCCGCGAGCAGACGACGCCGTCTTCGTCCGATTCGTCGTCCTGCCAGAGGGCCGCGATCTCGCCGAAGCCGTCGAGCAGGACGAAGACGACGCCGCCGTCGTCGTTGCCGCAGCTCGACTCCGGTTCCAACCTGAGCAGCAGGCCCTCGTCTCCGTCGGTCCAGCCGTCCATCGTCACGCCCTCAGGGTTCGAGGAGTTCGCGAACGAAGCCGATCGGCACGCCGAAGTTCGAGCCGTCGAAGTTCCGGGTGATGGCGAAGTTGACGCCGATCACCTTGCCGGAGGGGCCGAAGACCGGTCCGCCCGAGCCGCCCGAGGTCGTGGCGGCATCGTAGACCAGCCGTTTCTCCTTCACCTCGTTCAGCGCGCCCTGGGTGATGATCGGCGAGATCGCGCCGCGCTTCGAGAGCTCCGAGATGATCGAGGTGAGGTCTCGAGCCGTCTTGAAGATCTCCTCGATGTCGTCCCGTTCGCTGCGTGCCAGCAAGGCGCCCACGCCGGTCGGATAGCCGAGCAGGACGACTCGCCGGCCGCGGAAGGCATCGAGCGGCTCCTCCTCGATCGGCGCGACGGGCACGCCTTCGACGACGGCGGTCATCACGGCGAGGTCGACGCCCTCCCGGCTGATCCGGACCGACGCGGGATCGACCGCGATGCCCGGCTTGCCGGGGAAGAAGACGTCGAGGCGCCGGAAGTAGGGCTTGAAGCCGCCGCGGAGGAAGCGGGCGACCTCCTGGTTCTCCCACCAGGGCTCCGCCACGTGACGGTTGGTGACCACGCGGCCCTCCGCGGTCGCGAGGAAACCGGAGCCCGTGTATTCGATCTCGAGGGGATCGCCGCCCGGCAGGCTCGCCTCGACGAAGGTCCCGTCCTTCTCGTAGCGGAAGCCGTAGATGCCGTGGATCAGGCAGACCGACGCGCTGTAGCGCTCGAGGATCTCGCCCATGACGCGATCGTCGGCCAGGGCGGCATCGACCAGTTCTCGCTGGCGATCGACCTCACCGCGGATGCGCTCGATCTCGTCGCGGCCGACGAGTTCGAGCTGGCGATTCTCGAGTTCGGCGATGTAGTCGCGCAGGGCCCCGATCTCGCGCAGGCGCGCCTCGTCGGCCCGGCGCTGGCTCGCGGCGGTCTCGCGAGCGGCCCGCGACGAGGCGAGGTGTCCGCCGAAGAAGGCGGCGGCGAAGATCAGGGCCGCCATCACGATCGGCGTGACGATGCGGACCTTCCAGCTGGAGCGGAAGACGAAATCGCGGCCGAAGCTGGTGGTCGCCCGGAGGATGCCGCGCTGCTCGCGCACGAGGCCGGCGTCGTGGATCATCTGGCGGATCGGCTTGCAGACCTCGCCGGGTTCGGCGTGGACGTGGAAGCGGATCTTCGGGCCGCCCGCACCCAGCTCGATGAGATCGCCGTGGGTGAGGATGATCTCGCGGATCTCCTGTCCGTTCACGAAGACCAGACCGTCCAGCGCCCTGATGTGAAAGGAACAGCCGTCCTCGTGGAAGTCGATCACGGCGTGTTCCGGCTCGACGGCGGTACCGGTCTCGTAGCGCAGGTCGGCGGCGATGCCGCGGCCGAGGAGGAGCCTCTTCTCGGGCCGGATCTCGGTCTTGCCGCGCCAGGGACCGTCGAGATGGATCAGTTC
>JBFIHP010000501.1:0-3355 GCA_041601735.1 Planctomycetota bacterium
CCGGCGGAAGGTGCCTGGCACCGTAGGTCGGCGCGACCGCATGCCACTTTCCCGACAGCACCTGAAGCCGGCGCTCCAGCCGGCAATTCAGTCGGTCGCCACGGCCTCGTCGAGGGCCGGAGACCCCGCCTCGTCCTTGCGGCCGAGGGGCGCGCGCGTGGCCAGGAGGAAGAAGGCCGCCATCGCCCCGATGAAGGGCGCGATCTCCCAGATCGAGAGCGGCGGCTCGCTGAAGGGCCCGGACGGGGTCGTCATCAGGTAGAGATCGAGCCAGCGACCGAAGACCAGCAGGCCGCAGACGCGCATCAGGGTGCGCTCGCGCTTCTTGGCCGGCGCCGGCAGGAGCACCAGGAAGGGCACGAGGAAGTTCACCAGGAGGTTGACCAGGCAGAGGGTCGCCCAGCCGCCCGAGAGCCGGCTGGCGAACCAGGAGGTCTCCTCGGGGATGTTGGTGTACCAGATGAGCATGTACTGGCAGTACCAGATGTAGCCCCAGAAGAAGCAGAAGGCGAAGATCAGCTTGCCGAGATCGCGGAGCTTCTCGTCGTCGAGGCCGGGGAGCTCGCCGCGCCGCCGCGCGCGGATCGCGAGCATGGTGATCACCGCGAGGGTCGAGAGCAGGAGCCCCGCGAAGTTGTAGACGCCCCACATCGTGCTGAACCAGGTCGGCTCGAGCGACATGACCCAGTCGATGCTGAAGATCGAGAAGGTCAGCGCGAAGCCGATCATGAACAGGCCGGCGAAGCCCCGCCCCGTCCTCTGCTTCAGCCGCGGCGCGGCCCAGAGCCAGAAGGTCAGCACGATCACCGTGCGCAGGATGAAGAAGGGCATGTTGAGCCAGCCGCTCTTCGCCGCGACGTGAGGCTCGTGCTGCAGCACCTCCTCGCTCGTCCAGGAGAAGAGCGACGAAGAGCCGAGGATCACCAGCGCGGCCAGCGCCGCCGCGAGCGGAAGCGCGCGCGCCATCGCGAAGGGAACGCTCTCGATCGGGCGCGACCAGCGCGCCGCCGAGAGCCGGGTGATGCCGATGAAGACCGGCCCGCCGATCGCCAGGCCGACGAGGGCGAGCTCGGCCACCAGCCAGGCGCGCCAGATGCGCTCGGGCGCGGCGAAGAGTCCGAGCAGCATCACGAGGGCCGCGAACGCGACCGCGGCGATCAAGGCGCTCCGGACGTTGGCATCGGTCGTGCTGCGGGTCATTGCGCCGCCTCCTGCATGGCTCTCAGGTGACCGATCACGCGCCAGCGATCGGCGCGGGTGACCTGGGCCGCATGCGCCGGCATGTTGTTGTAGCCGGTCGAGATGATGTGATAGATCGCGCCGTCGCTGAGCTTGCGCGCCTGCTCCGCCAGGAGCGAGGGCGGCGGCGGTACGCCGCGCTTGGTCACCTCCGCGTCGCCCTCTCCGCTGGGTCCGTGACAGACCGCGCAGATCCGGCCGTAGACCGCCTCGCCACGCGCCAGGTCGTGAAGGGGATCGAGCGTGGGCCCGCGCAGCTCGCGCCCGGCCTCCTCGATGCCGTCCTTGCCGGGCGTGATGAGGTAGGGCTCGAAGCCCCGCGCCACGCTGCCTTCCGGCGGAAGCTGCATGGTGCGACCGCCGGGCAGGATCGGATTGGGCTCCTGCGCCTCGTAGGCCGGGGAGTCCGCCATGTCCATCAGGAACTCCGGCGTCCGGCTCTCGTAGTCGCGCTCGAGGGCTCTCGAGAGCAGGAAGAGCAGGACGGCGAGGCCGCCGAAGAGGACCATCGCGAGCTTCGAAGAGGTCATGCCGCCACCTCCTCCCAGCTGCGGGCGGCGCCGTGGCGGGTCCAGATGTCCTCGAGCCGGGGCGCTCCGGCCGTCCTGCGCACGGCGACGACGAACTCGTCGTCGGTGACGGCGGCGTTCGGTGCGCGGCTCTTGCGGCCGGGGCGAAGCCCCGAGCGCAGGAAGAGCACCGCCACGGTCCCGAGGCCGGCGAAGAGCACGGTCAGCTCGAAGGCCACCGGAACGAAGGCCGGCAACGAATCGAAGGGCTTGCCGCCGACGTTGAGGGGCCAGTCCGTCGCCGAGGTCCAGTACTGGAGCCAGAGGGCGACGAGGAGGCCGGTCAGGCCGAAGGCGAAGCAGACCCAGGTCATCCGCGAGGGGCCGAGCCCCAGCGCACGGTCGATGCCGTGGATCGGGAAGGGGCCGAAGACGTCGCTCACGACGTGGCCCTTCTCGCGACAATCGAGCGCGGCGGCCGCCGCCTCGTGGGGATCGGCGAAGGCGGCATAGGACATGGTCAGGGCGTCATCCCGTTCGCGTCTCATGACCGGTGTTCTCCTTTCGCCGGCAGGATGCCCTTGATCTCGCTGATCGCGATGAAGGGGAAGAGCCGGCAGAAGCAGAGGAAGAGGGTGAGGAAGAGTCCGAAGCTGCCGATGAAGGTGGCCACCTCGACCAGGGTCGGCGCGTAGTCCGCCCAGCTCGAGGGCAGGTAATCGCGGTGCAGCGAGGTCACGATGATCACGAAGCGCTCGAACCACATGCCGATGTTCACCGCGATGCTGAGCAGGAAGACCGCGAGCAGCGAGCCGCGCACGCGCGACGACCAGAGCAGCTGCGGAATGACGACGTTGCAGAGCACCATGATCCAGTAGGCCCAGCCCATCGGGCCGCGCATGCGGTTCAAGAAGGCGCTCTGCTCCCAGCCGCTGCCGGAGTACCAGGCGGTGAACAGCTCGGTGGCGTAGGCGAAGCCGACGACCAGGCTGCCGAAGAGGATGACGCGGCAGGCGGCGTCGATGTGGCGCTTCGTGATGTAGGACTCGAAGCCGAGCGCCGTGCGCGCCACGATCATGAGGGTCAGGACCATCGCGAAGCCGGAGAAGATGGCGCCGACGACGAAGTAGGGCGGGAAGATCGTCGTGTGCCAGCCCGGCACGACGCTGGTCGCGAAATCGAAGCTGACCACGCTGTGGACCGAGACCACGAGCGGCGTGGCGAGGCCGGCGAGCAGCAGGTAGACGGTCTCGTAGCGCCACCAGGTGCGCTGCGAACCCGACCAGCCGAGCGAGAAGAAGCCGTAGATGCGCCGGCGGAGGCCCTTGGCGCGATCGCGCATCGTGGCCAGGTCCGGAATGAGGCCGACGAACCAGAAGGTCGCCGAGATGACGAAGTAGGTGCCGATCGCGAAGACGTCCCAGAGCAGCGGCGAGCGGAAGTTCACCCACAGCGGGCCGCGCGTGTTCGGATACGGCAGGACCCAGTAGGCGAGCCAGGGACGCCCCATATGGATCAGCGGGAAGATGCCGGCGCACATCACCGCGAACAGCGTCATCGCCTCGGCCGATCGATTGACTGCCGTCCGCCACTTCTGCCGGAACAGA
>JBFIHP010000502.1:0-3351 GCA_041601735.1 Planctomycetota bacterium
GACACCAGGCTGGTGAGCTTGATCGAGTCCTTCTGGTCCTCGAAGAGCTTCAGCTCGAGCGCCTTGTGCAGGCGTTCGTTGGTCCGGTAGTCGAACTGCTTGTTCTCGACCGCGAGCGCGCCGATGTAGTTCATGATCTCGCGGCGGAAGGCGTCCTTGCGGCTCTCGGAGATGTCGATCTTCTCCTCGATCGAGCGCATGAGCCGCTCGTCCGGTTCCTCGCTCTCGCCGGTGAAGGGGTTGCGGATGCGCTCGTGCTGGATGTAGGCGCGCACGTTGTCGAGGTAGTTGTGGCAGAGCCTCGAGATCGCGTCCTCGTCGGCCGAGATCGCCCGCTGGACCTCGTTCTTGACGATGTCCTCGTACTCCTGACGGACGTAGGTCAGCAGCTCGCGGTAACGGTCGCGCACCTCTTCGTTGGTGATGAGGCTGTGGTGCGAGAGACCCTCCTCCAGCTCGTTCATCACGATGAAGGGGTTGATGTGATTGACGTCGCTCCGTACCAGCGCGTTCGAGAGCTTGTCCTGGATGTAGCGGGGCGAGATGCCGTCCATGCCCTCGCGCCGCGCCTCGTCCTTCAGCTCCTTGATGGTGTCGTCGGTGAAGCCCGGCAGGGTCTTGCCGTTGTAGAGCTTCACCTTCTGCATCAGGGTGAGGTTCGGGCGCTTCGGCTCCTCGAGCCGGGTGAGCACGGCCCAGAGCGCGGCCATCTCGATGGTATGCGGCGCGATGTGACGCCCAACGGTCTCCGTGTTGAAGTGCTTCTCGTAGATCTGGATCTCGTTCCTCAGCGTGCGGTTGTAGGGCACGTCGATCTTGATCGTCCGGTCGCGGAAGGCCTCCATCAGCTCGTTGTTCTGGAGCTTGCGGTACTCGGGCTCGTTGGTGTGCCCGATGATGACCTCGTCGATGTCGGTCTGCGGGAACTTCTTCGGCTTGATGGAGTGCTCCTGCGAGGCGCCGAGCAGGTCGTAGAGGAAGGCCACGTCGAGCTTCAGGACCTCGATGAACTCCACGAGCCCGCGGTTGGCGACGTTGAACTCGCCGTCGAAGTTGAAGGCGCGGGGGTCGGAATCGGAACCGTACTCGGCCAGCTTGCGGTAGTTGATGTCGCCGGTGAGTTCGGTGGAGTCCTGGTTCTTCTCGTCCTTGGGCTGGAAGGTTCCGATGCCGCGGCGGTCCTTCTCCGAGATGATCATGCGGTGGACGA
Source organism: Planctomycetota bacterium (assembly GCA_041601735.1). GTDB lineage: Bacteria > Planctomycetota > DRQF01 > JACKGY01. Next base: position 1,211 of record JBFIHP010000502.1, read on the forward strand.
CGACGTGATCGAGGACGCGGGTCCAGTCGCCGTCGTAGCGCTTCATCAGCTCGTCGAAGTTGCGCCGGCAGAAGGGATTCAGCTCGCCCTTCACCTGCAGGCGGTAGCCGCGATCGCAGCGGGCATTGATCTCGGCGAGGATCTTCTCGCGCGGCCCGGGCGGGATGATCTTCAGCGGGTCCTCGTTCATGGGCGAGGGCTGGAGATCGTCGTCGTCGTTCATCCGCCAGGAGTAGGTGTAGAGGGCGCCGTCCGGCGTCTTCGAGTACTCCTCGAGACCGCGCTTCAGGAGGCGCACGAGGGTTGACTTGGCCGAACCGACCGGACCGTGCAGCAGGATGACGCGGCGCTCGGCGCCGTAGGCGTGGGCGCCGGACTTCAGGACGTCCACGAGCCGCATCACGGGGGCGTCGAGACCGAAGATCGCGTCGCGACCGTCGCCGTAGACGTCGCTGAAGAACCGGTAACGGATCTTCCGCTCCTTGTGCTCGCTGTACTCGTCGTAGCCGTGCGAGACGACCATGTCGTAGATGCGTTGCCAGGCGTTCCGGGCGATGAGAGGCTGTTCGAAGACCTTGTTCAGGTACTCGCGGAAGGACCCGGTCCAGTAGAGATCCTGAAAGGTCCCGGTATCGACGTCGTCGCGCACCAGGTCGAGCAGCTTGTCGGCTCCACTCATGTCGTTCTCCCCTATCCTCGTCTCGGTCGGCCCTTGCCGCCTCTTCGGGTCTCGCGCAGGGCGTCGAGCAGGCCTTGCATGTCGGCCGGCAGCGGCGCCTCGAAGATCATTCTCTCACCCGTCATCGGGTGGTCCAGTTCCAATCGTGCCGCATGCAGCGCCTGCCGCTCCAGGAGCCTCCGGTCCTGCGGATCGCCCGCCGAGAGACCGGCCAGTTCACCGTATCCGATCCTGGTCCTGCGACCGTAGTGCCGGTCGCAGACGATCGGATGGCCGAGGCTCTCGAGGTGAACGCGGATCTGATGCGTTCGCCCCGACCTCGGGTGACAGCGCACGAGGCCGAAGCCGTCGAAGCGCTCGACGGTCTCGAAGCGCGTCATGCTCGGCCGACCGTCGTCGCGGAGCTTCATCTTGAGCGGGTTGCCCGGGTGCTTGCCCATGGGTCGATCGACGACGTACTCGTCGAATTCTGGTACGCCCTCGACGATGGCCAGATAGGTCTTGCTCACGGTTCGGTCGTGAAACTGCCCGGTGAGCGAGTAATGGGCGCGGTTGCTCTTGGCCACCACGAGCACGCCGGTCGTGTCGCGATCGAGGCGATGCACGATGCCGGGTCGCTGGGGACCGCCCACGTCCGAGAGCTCGTCGAAGTGGTGGGCGAAGGCGTTGGCCAGGGTCCCGGTCCGCATTCCGGCGCCCGGGTGGACCGCGATGAAGGGGTCCTTGTCGATCACCAGGATCGAAGGGTCCTCGTGGATGATGCGAAGCGGGATGTCCTCGGGCGGCAGCCAGTCGTCCGGGGGCGGCGGTTCGGCGCCCACGCTGACCCGGTCGCCGGCGCGGAGCTTGTAGGAAGGCTTGACCTCCTCGCCGTTCAGGCGGATGGCCCCCAGCTTGACCGCCTCCTTGATCCGCGCCCGGCTGTTCCAGTCGAGTTCCCGGTTGAGATAGACGTCGAGCCGGAGTCCCGCCTCCAGGGGTCCCACGACCCGCTCCTCGATGGCATTCCTGTCGAAGGCCGCGCCCGCCATCTCAGCTCCCTCGCGGTCCGGATCCGCGCTAAACCCATCCAATGGACATATTTATACTCGGCAGTATGCGATCTCGGGTGAATGGAATCCCGGATTCGCCTTTTTCTTGCCGCCACGGGCGGCGGGAAGGACGGTGCAGAAGCCCGTGCCGGGGGCGGACTTGGCGACCGGGCCCGGCTGAAAACCCGTTCCGGTGGACTTGGATCGAGTGGACTGGTAACCTTCGCGACGGATCGTCCCGGACGTGACGACGAGCCACGAGCCCTGGCTCGTCTCACCGGGATCCCGTTCGGATCCCGACCGGAGGTTTGAGCACCTTTCCCCATCGAGCTTGAGAGACCGAGTAGACGGTCGTTTCGACGACCGAAGCGGTCGCTGCGTCGGTCCGTATCCATCGGCCGGCATCGGCGGCCGTAGCAGGAACACGAGGC
>JBFIHP010000503.1:0-3347 GCA_041601735.1 Planctomycetota bacterium
GCCGCAGCGGCCCGTCCTCCTCGATCCCGATCTCGGCCTCGCCCCGCGCTTGGCCCGCGGCGAGCTCTCGGATCGCCGGTCTCGCGGCGCGGTCGAGGCGGAGATCGATGAGCGCGCACGAGGGATCGCGCGGCACGACCAGGGCGACGATATCGTCGCTGACCGCGATCCCCTCGGCGGTCTCGACGAGCTTGAAGGCCGAGGGCGAAGGGTCTCGGCGCGGGACGACGCGGAGGCGCAGATGCAGGGCGCCGCGCCCGTGCCGCAGGCGGACCACGAAGCGCGCGAGGCGGACCGAACCGTCGTCGTGACGGGCGAGCACGGTCGTCTGCGGCCGCAGGCGCCGACCTCCGGCGAGGATGACCGCGTCCAGCTCGTCGTCGTCGAAGGCCCCCGGCGCGACGAGTGCGCCCAGGGCGACGATCGCCTCGTCACGGCCCTCGTCGAGTCGATGGACGCGCCAGGCCGGGAGGGCCGCGACCCTTCCGCCGCCCTCGCCGGGCGAGCTCTCGGTCGTGACCGAGAGCAGGGCGAACAGCGCGATCAGGGCGGGAGCATGGAGCGGGAGACGAAGCATGAAGGACCTCCATCCCAGGGTCGAATGTGGTGGTCCGAGGTGACACGGAATCCGTGACCGATCAGGCGCGGGACTTGATCGGCGGGGGGTGACGGCGACAATCGAGCGGAGAGACCCCGAGGAGAGAGCCCATCAGGATCGCGATCTACGGCGGCAGTTTCGACCCGGTGCACCGCGGCCACGTGGCGCTCGCCGAGGCCGTTCGCGACGAGGCCGGACTCGACCTGGTGGTCTTCCTGCCCGCGGGCCGACCGCCGCACAAGCGGGAGCGCAGGCTCGCGCCGCCCCAGGAGCGGCTCCGCATGCTGGAACTCGCGCTCGAGGGTCGCCGCGGCCTGGTCATCGATGACCGTGAGCTCGGCCGCGAGGGCCCCTCCTACAGCCACGACACGATGGCCGAGATCCGCCGGGAACACCCCGACGACGAGCTCTTCTTCCTGGTCGGGATGGACAGCCTCGAGCTTCTACCCCGCTGGCATCGCATCGACGAACTCGCGCGACTCTGCACCTTCCTCGTCGCGGCGCGACCCGGTTTCGACCCCGAGCTCCTGGAGCGGGCGCGACGCGCGGCGCCGGCGCTGCGGCTCGAAACGCTGACGACCCCCACCTACGACGTCTCGTCGAGCGAGTTGCGCGAGCGTCTCGCCACCGGCGGCGAGGTCGGCGCGATGCTCGACGAGCAGGTGCTCGATCACATCCTGGCGCGCGGCCTCTACGCCTGAGCGAGGCGCGATGAGAGCTGGGCGATGGCCTCGTCCGGAGTCATCTCACGCTGGTCGCCGCTCGCCAGCTCCTTCAGCTGGACCACGCCGGCCTCGAGCTCGCGCGAACCCTGGATCATCACGAAGGGGATGCCCTGCTTGTCGGCGTGACCGATCTGCTTCTTGAAGCGGGCCTCCTCGTAGAAGATCTCGCTGGGGATGCCGGCCTCGCGGAGCCTCGTCACCAGCCCGAGCTGGGCCGTCGCCGCCACATCGCCCATGCGCAGGACGAGCACGCGGGTGGGCGTCTTCTCGGCCTGGAGGCTCCCGAGCCTGGTGAGCGCGCTCTGGACGCGCGAGAGGCCGATGGACACGCCGGTCGCGGGGCAGTCCTTGATGCCGTAGATCTCCATCAGGTCGTCGTAGCGTCCGCCGCCGCCGAGGCTGCCGAAGTTCTCGAGCTTGTCGAGCCGGAACTCGTAGATCGGGCCGGTGTAGTAGTCGAGCCCGCGGGTGAGGACGAGGTCGAAGTGCATCGCCTCGCGCGGGACGCCGAGGGCCTCGGCGTTGGCGAAGAGCTCGCGCATCTCGGCGAGGGCCTCGGTGGCGCCCTCGGCCTCGCCCAGGCGGTCCTCGAGCGCGGCGATCAGCTCGCCCTGACGGTTGGTGCCGATCTCGGCGCCGAGGCCGATGAGGGCGAAGAGCCGGGCGCGATTCTCGTCGGGAATGCCCTGCTCGGCGAGCAGCTCCTCGACCTTCTCGCGGCCGACCTTGTCGATCTTGTCGAGGGCGGTGCAGACCTCCTTGTCACGCTCGGCCGGCAGACCGGAGGCGGTGACCAGGGCGCGGAGGAGTTTCCGGCTGTTGATCCGCATCACCAGGCCGAGCTCGGGCGCGGTCAGGCCCAGCTCGTCGTAGACCCGGTAGCAGACGGCCAGGTTCTCGGCGTCGGCCATGAGCGAGGCGGTGCCGACCGTGTCCACGTCGCACTGGTAGAACTCGCGAAAGCGGCCCTGGGCCGGCTGGGGACGGTCGGCGCGGTAGACGGCCTGGATCTGGTAGCGCTTGAAGGGCCGGGGCAGCTCGGGGTGCATCGCCACGAGCCGCGACAGGGGCACCGTGAGGTCGTAGCGGAGTCCGAGGACGTTACCCCCTTTGTAGGCAAGGGGATAGATCAGCTTGTCGCCCTCCTCGCCGTACTTCCCGAGGAGGATGTCGAGGAACTCCATCACCGGAGTCTCGACCGGAGCGAAACCGTAGGTCTCGAAGACCCGGGTCATGACCCGCAGCATCCGCTGCCGGGGCAGCATGTCCTCCGGGAGGAGATCCCGCGTGCCGTTGAATATCCGGGCCTGGATGGGGCCGCTCATGGGCTCTTCCTCGCGCTTCGATTGGGTCGATCAAAAAATTGTAGGGCGGTCACAAGTCCATACAACGCCGTTTCTTATTTTCGATTGACGGTCCTTGTCGGGCGCTGATATAGTCCGTCCGCCCACTGAAGGAATCCTCCCGCCCGAGCGGCGCGGAGCAGAAGATGGAGACAACCCGAATGCGACTTGCCACTTTCGTGGTCCTGCTGGCTCTCGGTCTCGTGAGCCTGCCCGCCTGCACGAGCAGCAACGTGAGTTCCGATCACAACGTCGGCGGCATGGCCACGACGGTCCTCGACGCCCCCTTCGGTGCGACCATGGCCCTCGCGACCACCGGCGCTTCGACGACGAAGAGCTACTCGCCGGCGCCGGGTGACGGCGGTTTCTCCTACTGGGGCTACCGCAGCAACTCCTTCTCGCGCTCGTGGACCCGCATCACCGACAACGTGATGTACAACCTGTTCAACACGAACTGCGCCTTCCCGCCCTACGACACCTGGTCGGACAGCTTCCAGGGCGACATGACGACCATGATGAAGACGATCGACGTCCACCTCTTCAACTTCGACTGGGACGACCCCTACGTGAACTGAAGAAGGGCCTCCTTCGCCCCGAGAACAACGAAAGCCGCGAGCCCAGCTCGCGGCTTTGTTCGTTTGCCGGCACCGGGCCCGCCCGACACCCGGTCATCCGGGCCGA
>JBFIHP010000504.1:0-3341 GCA_041601735.1 Planctomycetota bacterium
CGCCGCCGGCCCGCAGGAGTCGGAGTCCCACGCCGCGATGCCGCCGCGCCGCGACGAGGAGCTTCGAGAGGAGCTCCGAGTCCGGCCAGTCGGAGGGCGGGAGCGCCGTGAGCACGAAGGTGATGCCGAGGCGTCCGGCGAGTCCCGGGCGACGCTCGAGTTCGTCGAGCAAGGCGGTCGACAGGGTCGCTCCGGCGCGATCCGCGTCGGCGAGGTCCGGCCCCTCGAGCCCGACCTCGATCGTGAGGGGCGGGAAGACCGGACGGCCGAAGACATCGACCCGCGTGAGGTGGTCGAGCAGGCGCTGGACGGTCTTGCCGAAGGCGCGCTTGCGGATCGCCGGGCGGGCCACGACGCCGTCGAGTGCGCCCGCGAGATTGGCGATCACCACCCGCCGCCGCACGAGGGGCTTCACCGCCTGGAGCAGGGTCACGAGTTCGAGCAGGAAGTCCTCAACTCCGCCCTCGGCCGAGAAGAGCGGGCCCGAGGCGTCGAGGATCACCTCCTCGACCCGCAGGGGGTGCCCCAGCCCCTGCACGTGGATACGGCCGTCGAGGTGGGCCTTGGCGACGGCCGGACCGTGGATCTCCTCGAGGGCGTAGCCGCTCAGAACGGCGCGGGCGCAGAGTTCCTCGGGATCGCCCGTGCGCGCGGTCTGGCTGGGGAAGATCCAGCGCTCGACCTCCTGCTTCGAGACGCCGAGCAGGCGATAGCGACTGAGCTGCTTCTCGTGACCGCGGCTCGCCATCTCGACGTCCACGAACTCGCGGATGAGCGAGGTGCTGACCCGTCTCAGGCCGGAACCGGCCAGCTTCCTCTCGACCTCGACCGCGATCTCGTCCGCCTCCTGTTCGGAGATGCGGGTCTCGTCGAGCAGCGAGCGGACCAGGAGTTCGCGCTGCCAGCGCTCGGGGATGCCGGCCGAACCACGCACGACGTCGAGCCGCGGCAGGAGGTCGGCCTCGGTCCGCTCCTCGCCCCTCCGCTCGGGTCCCTCGGTCGGCCCGCGAGCACCGAGCCGCCGGAAGGTGTTGGCGATGCGCACGTGTCCGGTCTCGTAGAGGACCTTGTAGACCATCTCGCGGACCTCGGCGAGCCGGGGCGGATTGCTGTCGTCGTAACGTTTCTCGAGGAAGAGCGTGACCACGCCGGCCAGCTCGTCGGCGAGAACGCCGTCGCCGGTCCCGCAGGCCCGGACGGCCTCGAGGATCGACTCCGAGATGCGTGACTGCCGGAAGGGGACGAGTCGTCCCGAGTCGCTGCGGACCTTTCTGAGCCTACCCATCGCCGTCTTGCCCCAGCACTGTCCGGAGCTCGCCGAGGAACTCCTTGACGTCCTTGAATTCGCGATAGACCGACGCGAAACGCACGTAGGCGACCTGGTCGAGGTCGCGCAGGGCGTCCATCACCAGGTTGCCGATGAACTTCGAGGCCACCTCCTTGTCGAAGAGCCGGTTGATCTCGGCCTCGACGTGATCGACGACGCGCTCGAGATCCTCCGTCGCCACCGGACGCTTCTCGCAGGCCTTCATCATGCCGTGGAGGATGCGATCGCGGTCGAAGGGCACGCGGGTGCCGTCCTTCTTGATGACCCGGAAGGGCGCCTCCTCCACCTTCTCGTAGGTGGTGTAGCGGCGCGAACACTTGAGGCACTCGCGCCGCCTCCTGATGGAGGTGCCGTCGGCAGCGCTGCGGCTGTCGATGACCTTGTCCTTCTGGCTCTTGCAGTAGGGGCAGCGCATGGTGAACGTCGGGCCTCGGCGCGAGGATCGTCCTGCTCGATGGCGGACCCCGACCACAAGATCTGGTGGCGTGAAGTCCTGGAAGTCGTCCGTCGGACCCAAGATAGCACGAAGCCGGGACGAACGGGAGGCGCCCGGAGCGGACCTCCCGATCACTTGCCGATGCAGAAGTCGCGCATGATCGCCGAGAGGATCTGATCGCTGTAATCGGCGCCGGTGATCTCGCGCAGGGCGGCGAGGGCCTCGTGAAGGTCCGCGGCGACCAGTTCGAGCCCCGCCTCCCCCGCCGCCGCCTCGCGGGCCCGGGCGACCGCCGCTGCGGCCCGCTCCAGGAGCCGGCCCTGCCGGGCGGCGAGATGAACGAGCGCGCCGGATCCGCGCAGCTCGAGGCGCTCCGCGAGGACCCGGCGCAGCCGGTCGAGCCCTTCGCCCGTCGGCACCGCGACCCAGCAGCAATCGAGATCGCCCCGGTCTTCGGGCGGGACGAGATCGGCGCGCGTGGCCACGACCAGGAGGGCCCCCGGTCGCGGTCGGAACCCACGCCTGATCGTCCGGCCGTCCACCACCTCGACGAGGGCGTCGGCCCGCGCGGCCTCGCGCTCACGCAGGGCGTCCGCGAGACGATCCTCGGCGACGCCGTCGTGTCCCTCTCCGGCGCAGTCGATGAAGGTGACGCATCGCTTCCCGATCCTGAGTTCCGCCTCGAGGTAGTCGCGGGTCGTGCCGGGACGATCGCTGACGATCGCGCGCTGCTCGCTCTGCAGGGCATTGAAGAGACTGCTCTTGCCCGCGTTGACCGCGCCGATCAACAGGAGGCGACCCCGCCCCCCGCGGCCGGGCAGCGATCGGCGCTCTTCGAGCTCATCGGAGATGCGTTCGACGATCGCGACCAGATCGCGGTCGAGGTCGTCCGGGACGACGATGTCGATGTCCTGGTCGGAGAAGTCGAGTCCGAGCTCGATGGCGGCCAGGAGGCGCTTCAGGTCGTCGGCGATGCGATCGACCTCGCGGCCGGCGCGGCCGTCGAGAAAGCCCAGCGCCGCGCGCCGCTCATCCTCGCTCTCCGCATGGATGATCGCGGCGACGGCTTCGGCCTGCACGAGATCGAGCCGGCCGTTCAGGAAGGCCCGCTCGGTGAACTCGCCGGGCAGGGCCGGGCGCGCCCCGGCCTCGCGGCAGCGGGCCACGGTGAGATCGAGCAGGGCCGGACCGCCGGGCAGATGGAGTTCGAGCACGTCCTCGCCGGTGTAGGACCGCGGGCCGCGCATCAGCCAGACGTCCACCGGCACGGCCGCGCCGCGATCGACCAGGAGGTTGGCCCGGCGGGCGCCCCAGACGAGATCGTCGAGCGGCACGGGGTCACCGTCGCGAAGGAGGAGGCGCGAGGCGATGGCGACGGCGCGATCACCCGAGAGACGGATCACGCCGCGCGGAGCCGAGCCGAGGGGGCTCGAGACGGCCACGATCGTGTCGGCAGCTCCCTTCAGATACTCGGCGGCCTCGGACATCGCGCGGGCCCGGCTCGGAACGGTTGACGATCAGGAAGCGGCGGGCACCGTCGCCTCGCCGTCCTTGTCGATCGGGAAGAGCTTCTTGATC
>JBFIHP010000505.1:0-3335 GCA_041601735.1 Planctomycetota bacterium
GCCCGCGACGCCGACGGCCGTCCGATGGCGGCGGTCGAGTCCTTCCTCGCGCTCTACCTGCCCAAGATCGGCGGCGGCACCACGAACGTCTCGATCCGCGGGATCGAGCCGATGAGCATCACGATCCAGGGCGACCACTTCGAGCTCATCGAGGGTCGTCTGCCCACGCCGGGCGCGGACGAGATCATCGTCGGTCGCGGGGTCCGCAACCGCATCGTCAACACCGACCTCGGCGACACCCTCGAGATCAACGTGACCCCCTTCAAGGTCGTGGGCATCTTCGAACACGACGGCGCCTACGGCTCGGAGATCTGGGGCGACGTCGATCGCTTCTGCGCCGCGCTCGAGCGGCCGCTGAAGCAGCGGGTCATCGCACGGATCCGGCCGGGAATCGACGTCGAGGCCGTCGCCGAGGAGCTCGAGGGCGACAAGCGCGCCGCGGCGAAGGCGATGACCGAGAAGGTCTATCTCGAGAGCCAGCGCACCGCGCTCGGGCTGATCCTCGCGATCCTGGCCAACTTCCTCTCGGCGATCATGGGCCTCGCGGCGCTGCTGGGCGCGGCGACGACCATGCTCGCCTCGGTCGGATCGAGGACCCGCGAGGTCGGCATCCTGCGCTCGCTCGGCTTCGAGCCGCGCTCCATCTTCACCGCCTTCTTCTTCGAGTCCGTGCTGATCGGGCTCAGCGGCGGCATCCTCGGCGCCCTCCTCGTGCTGCCCTTCGACGGCATCGAGACCGGCACGATGAACTTCCAGACCTTCACCGAGGTCATCTTCGCCTTCCGCGTGACGCCGGAGCTCCTGCTCCAGGGCACGATCATCGCGACCCTCCTCGGCGCCTTCGGCGGCGTCGTGCCCTCGTTGATCGCTTCCGGCAAGGAGCCGACCGAGGCGCTGCGACGACACTGATCCCGACCGGAGCGCGACGATCGAGAGCCGAGGGAGCGAGCCGCGGAGCCGGCGCGCTCCCTCGGCTTTTTTCGTTCACGTTCTTGATCGGCATCGCGTTCTCACTATGATCCGCGTCGAGTCGCATCACCGACCGAAGAGAATCATGACGACCCAGCAGCACCACATGATGATGTGCATGAGCATGCCCGGCCCGGACCGGGGATGCGCGGGGTCGTCGGCCGTCCACAGCGCGGCCCGGAACTGATCCTCAGCGCCCGCGTCCGGGCTCACTCCCCCATCACGACCGTCTCGAGCTGACGCCGCACTTCGCGCCCCGAGCGCGCGGGCGTCGCTCTTCACCACTGACTCGAGGAGTCTCGACGCCATGCAGTACCCGTCCGCATACGGAGCGGCCACGCGCGCCCTGCACGCCGGCCGCGCACCCGACGGCGCAACGGGAGCGATGATCGCTCCCATCCACCAGTCCACCACCTTCGCCCGCGAGAGCTTCGACGCGGAGCGAGCCCACAGCTACTCCAGGGTCAGCAACCCGGGTGTCGTCGAGCTCGAACGCGCCCTGGCCGCCTTCGAGAGCGCGGGCGAGGCCGTGGCCTTCGCCACCGGCATGTCGGCAACCGCGGCGCTCTTCCTCGCCCTCGCGAGGCCCGGCGATCGGATCGTCTGCGGTGAGCAGGTCTACGGCGGCACGACCCGGTTCATCGACGAGCTGCTCGCGCCCTTCGGCGTCGAGGCGGTCCGGATCGACGGTCGCGACCTCCCGGCCTTCGCGGCCGCGATCGATCGACGCACGAAGCTGGTCTTCGTCGAGTCGCCCTCCAACCCGACGCTCAGCCTGACCGACATCGCCGGCCTCGCCGCGATCTGCCGCGATCGCGGCGTTCCCCTGGCGGTGGACAACACCTTCATGACGGCGCTGGGCCAGGACTGCCGGGGCCTCGGGGCGGGGATAAGGCTCCAGTCGACGACCAAGTACGTGGACGGCCACAACGCGACTCTCGGCGGCCTCGTCACGACCGAGGACGCCGGGCTGGCCGAGCGACTCCGTCGCCTGCGCAAGACCCTCGGCCTCGGCCAGAAGCCCTTCGAGGCCTGGCTCACGCTCCAGGGCCTCCAGACCCTGCCGCTTCGCTTCGAGAGGCAGTGCCGGACGGCCCGCGAACTCGCTTGCTTCCTGGAGGATCGCAGAGGGCTGCGCCGGGTGCTGCACAGCTCGCTCCGCTCCCATCCCCAGTACGAGCTCGCCCGGCGCCAGCAGTCCTGCGACGGCGCGATCATCGCCTTCGAGCTCGAGGGCGGACGCGAGGCGGTGGCCCGATTCGTCTCGCGGCTGAGCATCGTCCGACTGGCCGAGAACCTGGGCGCGGCCCAGAGCCTCGTCACCCACCCGGCGAGCATGACGCATGCGGACGTCGATGAGGATTCGCGTCGCCGCCTCGGCATGGGCGAGGGGCTCATCCGTCTCTCGGTCGGGCTCGAGGACTGCGAGGACCTGAAGCGCGAGCTCGCCTTCGCGCTCGATGACGGAGAGCCGCAATGACGGGCACACGACCGCTCGAGGTCCTGAAGTTCGGCAGCTCGGTCCTCCGGGACGAGGCCGGGCTCGAGATCGCCGTCGAGGAGATCTATCGCCGCCTGCGACTCGGCCGCCTCGTCGTCGCGGTGGTCTCCGCGCTCCGGGGCCGGACCGACGAGCTCTTCGCCGAGGCCGGGGGATCTTCGCGTTCGGCCGATCCCGAGGCGGTCGCGGCGCACGTCGCCCGCGGCGAGCTCGAATGCGTCTCCATGCTCGGGCTCGCGCTCGACCGCGCCGGGATCGAGGCCGCGCTCGCGGACTCGGGTCGGATCGGACTCCGCGCCGAAGGACCGCTCCTCGACGCCGCGCCGGCCGCGGTCGACGTCGCGGCCGTGACCGCCCTGCTCGCGCGGAAGGACGTCCTCGTCGTCCCCGGCTTCCTCGGCCGCGACGGCGCGGGCGCGACCGCGCTCTTCGGCCGGGGCGGCTCCGATCTCAGCGCGCTCTTCCTCGCTCACCGACTCGGAGCGTCACGCTGCGTCCTCCTGAAGGACACCGAAGGGGTCTTCGAGTACGACCCGAACGCGGCGGTCGCGATGCCGCCCCGACGCTACGCCGGACTCGGCTTCCACGACGCGCTCGCCATCGACGGGCGCGTGCTCCAGAAGAAGGCCCTCCACTTCGCGGCGATCGACCGCATCCGCTTCGAGGTGACGGCGCCGGGCTGCGATCGCGGCACGCTCGTGGGCGACGAGACCCGGCTCGCGGCCGCCGAGGTCGCGCTCCGCCCGGTGCGCGTCGCCCTCTTCGGGCACGGGCAGGTCGGCGCCGAGCTGGCTCGTCGCTTGCGCCGCCGCCCGGACCTGTGGACGCTGGTCGGCGTCGCGGTGCGACGACCGGCTCGCCATCC
>JBFIHP010000506.1:0-3333 GCA_041601735.1 Planctomycetota bacterium
CGAGTTGGCGGCACTCTCGGCTGGTCAGACGTCGGAATTCAGAGGCGAGAGGCAGAGAAGGCAGCCGCTGCCGCGGTCTCCAAGGCACCCTAGGTCCGCTCGACTCCGGTCGTTGGCGGTCTTCCGACAGCACCTTCAGAGGGCATTCCTCGCCTCGGTCAGGGCAGAACGGCGATCGATTCGATCTCGAGGAGGACGTCCTCCTCGTAGAAGCGCGCGATCTCGACCAGGGTCATGGCAGGGTAGTGATCGCCGAAGTGCCAGCGGTAGGAGACGCCGATCTCCTTGGCGTGGGCGATGTAGTCGTCACGATCCTGCACGAAGATCGTCATCTTGACGATGTCGCGGGTGGTGCCGCCGACCTCCTCGAGCACCGCGGCGATGTTCTTCATCACCTGCTCGAACTGCCCGACGATGTCGCCCTTGCCCACGACCTTCAGCTTCTCGTCGAAGGCCACCTGCCCGCCGAGGTAGAGCGTCCGGCCGGGTTCCTTGACCAGGATGGCGTTGGAATAGCCGATGGGCTTCTTCCAGCTCTTCGGGTTCACGATCTGGAAGCGGCTGTCGGTCATGGGAGATCTCTCAGGATGGCGCGCACGGGCGCCGAGTCGGAGCCGCCGATCTTCAGCGGCAGGGCGATCAATTCGTAGCGGCCGGGCGGCACCTCGGAGAGGTCGAGGTTCTCGAGGAGGACGATGCCCGCGCCGCAGAGGACGTGGTGGGCGGCCATGGTCTTCGAGGTCATCGGATCCATGCTGGGCGTGTCCAGGCCGACCAGCCGGACGCCGGCGGCGGCGAGGATCTCGGCCGCCTCGACGCTCATGTAGGCGAAGTCGTCGCGCCAGTGCGTGGCCGTGCAGGGCCGCTTCGTCCTGAAGAGGAGCCGGTCGCCGGCCTGAAGGTCGAGCCCCTCGAGGTCGGCGGGCCGGACGCAGTCCTCGCTGGCGATCGCGACGACCCGGCAGAACCCGATGTAGGCCTCGAGCGGCACCTCGGCCGCGGTCTTGCCCTCCGGTACGAAGTGGAAGGGCGCGTCGGCGTGGGTCGCGCAGTGCACGCTCATGGTGATGGTCGAGACGTTGCAGGCGAAGCCGTCCTCGATCCGCATCACCCACTTGCGCGAGAAGGGCGTGTCGCCGGGCCAGACCACGGTGTCTTCCTGGAGCACCTGGCTGATGTCCCGGATGCGCATCAGTAGAGGTCCTCGCCGTGCTTCTGCCAGGCGCCGGTCTCGAGGATCTCCTCGATGACGTCGACGGTGCGATCGCACTCCTCGGGCGTGGTGTAGAAATGCGGCGAGACCCGGATGCCGGCCTTCGGTCGCCAGTCGATGATGAAGTCGCGGGCGAGCATCTCGGCGGCGACCTGCTTGGCGTGCGGGAGGTCGAAGGCGACCGTACCGCCGCGGTGCTCGTGATCGCGCGGCACCGTGAGCGTGAAGCCCTTGCCCTCGGCGCGCTCGATCATGCGGTCGGTGAGCGCCAGCGAGTTCTGCCGGATGCGTTCGACGCCGATCTCGCGGATGATCGAGATGCCGGTCCGGCAGGCGTAGAGGGCCGGGATGTGCGGCGTGCCGTTCTCGAAGCGATGCTCGGGGCCGGCCCAGTCGATCTTCCCGGGGACGAACTCGAAGGGCCTCTTGTGCGCGAACCAGCCGGTGCAGGCCGGCTCGAGCGTGCGGGCCAGCTCCGGCTTGACGTAGAGGTAGCCGGCGCCGGGGCCGCCGCAGATCCACTTCACCGAACCGCCGACCACGAAGTCCGGGTCGAGGTCCTTCACGTCGAGCGGGACGCAGCCGAGGCCCTGATAGGTGTCGAGCACGACCATGGCGCCGACCGAGTGGGCCTTCTCGATGATCGCCTTCGCGTTCTGGATGTAGGCGCTGCGGAAGAGCACGTGCGAGACCGGCACGAGCAGGGTCTTCTCGTCGATGGCGTCGAGCAGGCGATCGAGGTCGATGCCGATGCCGTCGTCGCTCTCGACCGTGACGATCTCGGCGCCGTGGCGCCGCTGCTCCTCGTAGATGTACATCACCGAGGGGAAGTTCATCCCGGTGTAGACGATCTTCTTGCGCGGGCCCTTGAAGTCGAGGGCGGAGAGGATGATCCACTGGGCGATCGCGACGTTCTGGTGCATCGAGACCGAGCCGTGCGGCGCGTTCATGACGTCGGCGTAGATGTTCGCGACGTCGCCGACCATGTCGATCCAGCCCTCGTGCCAGGCGCGCACGCCGCGGGTCGCCCACATGTCGGTGAAGGCCGCCATCTCGTCGCGAACCCCGCGCGGCATCGCGCCGAGGGAGTTCGAGTTCATGTAGACCGTGCTCTCGAGGATCGGGAACTCCGGCCGCCACTTCAGCAGTTCGGGGTCGTGCTGGGGCACCTCAGTACTCCTTGTGCGGGGCCGGGCCTCAGGCGAGGCGGTCCCGGTCGCGGTTCTTGACCAGCGCCCGCTCGAGTCGCTTGAACTCGCGGCCCTCGATGGGGCGGCCGGACTGATCGCAGAAAATGACGAGATTGCGGACCATGCGCTCGACCACCTCGCGCGGCGAGAGCCGGCGCAGGTACTGACGGCTGTCCGGGATGTTCATGCCGCGGCTCTTCAGGTGCGAGACGCAGTCGTGATAGGTCTGCAGGCGGCCGCCGCCGAAGGCGTCGATGTAGGTCTCGTAGCCTCCGTCCGCGTAGAAGGCGAGGGCGCGGAAGGGGGCGCCGACCGCGTCGATGCGCAGACCGATCCTCCGGCCCACCAGGATGTAGAGCAGGACGAGCGTGATCGGGATGCCGCGACGCCGCTTGATGACCGATGGCAGGAAGTTGTTGGCGTAGGCCTCGAAGTTCTCGGTGTCGCCCGCGAAGCCGAGTTCGTCGTGGATGACCCGCAGGAAGGCCTCGATGCGCTCGCGCCCGCGCAGCCCCTCGGCCATCGCGGCGCGGGCCGTCTCGGCGAAGGCGTCGAGCTGCTCGCGAACGAGTTCGAACCGGACCGTCGCGTCCTGCATGCGGGCGAGCTGGAGGCTCATCATTTCGAGGTCGGGGTCGGCGCTCTCGGCCAGCGCCAGGAGTTCCTGGCCGGCCGAGCGGACGGCCAGGATGCGGAGCAGTTCGCGGGCGCGGCCGCGCACCTTGGCGTTCTCGCTCTCGGCCGCCTCGCGGAGCGCCGGAAGGCTCTCGGGGACGAGGCTCTCGAGGCGGACCGTGACCGCCTCCAGCACGTTGGCGCTGTCGTCTTCGAGGAGCTGGATGAGGGCGCTGATCTCGCTGGTGGACATGACCTACATCCTATGGAGCCCTGTCGGGGGCGGCAAGAAAGCCGGCGCTCCAGAAGCCGGCG
>JBFIHP010000507.1:0-3332 GCA_041601735.1 Planctomycetota bacterium
CGGCCAGAACGTCTTCCACGCGCCGGAGTACGGCGTCCACATCCTGCACGTCTCGCCCGGCGGCACGGGCACCGGCCGGATCATCGCCTACCGCCACATCTGAGGCGCTCGATCCCGGAGGCCGAGCGCTCGCCCGGGCTCTCGTCCATTGACAGCGAGGCCCGGATCATCATCCTGGGATCGGCGTTCGAGGAGGCCGGTCCCGGCCCCCCGGTCGAGTCTCAGGTCTCCTCGATTGGAGTGAATCCGATGCAGGCTTCGTCCCCTCCCGGCTCTGCCCTCCCGGCCGTCCTCTTCTGCCTCATCCTGCTCGCCGGGACGGGGTCCGGGCAGGAGAAGCCGCCGGCGCTCACGGGTTCGCTCGCCCGTTCCCTGGCCAGGGACATCCTCGGCATCGACGACAAGAAGCGGGATCGCGCCTGGGAGAAGCTCGGGGAGGTCGCACCCGAGGATCTGCCGCGCATCGTCGAGGAGCTGGGCAAGGGCTTCGTCCTGCCGCCCAAACCGTCGGGCAAGCAGGCCAAGGGCTCGTTCATGGTCGAGATCCCCTGCGAGGAGGTGACCGGCGGCCTGATCAAGGCGCGCATCGATCTGCCGCGCCGCTACCGGCACGGGGCCTCGATGCCCCTCGTCATCCGCACGCACGGTGCGGGCATGGACGGCGAGCGGCTGCGACCGCTCTGGGACCGGGCCGGCAAGGTGACCGAGCGCTTCATCGCGGTCACGCCCACATTCCCCTTCCCGGAGATGACCGGCACGATCCAGCCCTGGGACCTCGCCGTTCACGCGACCTACGATGCCGTCTACCGCTACATGCTCGCGCACTACGGGATCGACACGGACCGGGTCTTCCTCTCCGGCTACTTCATGGGCGCGGGCTTCAGCTTCCAGACCGTGCAGATGAAGCCGCATCTCTTCGCCGGCTTCCACGCCAGCGGCCGCCTCTACTGGATCTCGGCCGACAAGGAGGTCGCGATGGCCGCGGCCCGTCACGTTCCGGGCTACTTCATCATCGGTCAGACCGACTCACCGGACCGGGTCGATGGTCATCGGGACGCCGCCCGCTACTACGAGAAGGTCGAGGGTTACCGCGGCGAGTTCAGGATCGTCCCGGGGGAGGGGGCGGAACAGCCCTTCTTCTCGGACTACGACGAGGATGCCCTGGGCTTCTTCGTGAATCGCGAACGCGTGAAGTTCCCGAAGGCCTTCTCGACCCACTGGGGGCTCTCTCCCTACCTCCCGACCTTCAGATTCACCGCGCGTTGCTACTTCGTGGAGGCGCAGAAGACCACCGGCTCGACCGACTGCGAGGTCCTGGTCGAGGGGCAGACCGTCGCGATCAAGGCCCCCGGCCTCGAGCGTGCCGCGGTCTACCTGAACGACGCGATCGTCGATCTCGACCGTCCGGTCATCATCAAGCTGAACGAGAAGGTCGTCCACGAGGGCAAGGTCGAACGTTCGCTCGACTTCCTGCGCGCGCAGCTCGAACTCGAGAAGGACGCGAAGCTCCTCTACTGGAACAAGGTCGAGATCAAGCGCTGATCGCGCCCGCCATCCCCGCGGTCCGGTGCTGATCGCGAGCCGCACCCCGTCTCGCCGGTCCCCGATCGGCGCGGTCCCGTGCGGGCAGGTGTGAGGAGTTCGAAACGAAATCCCGGCCGTTCAGCTGCCTGCCCGATCCCATGGCGTCCTCCTGCGAATCTGCGCCTTGTCCCCGCTGCGCGGCCGGACGGCTCGCGGGTGAGTAATCGCGACAATTTGCCACACCCCAGGCCGCTGAAGGCTTAGGATGAGGGGGATCTCGACTCTCCTCAGGGAGACCCCATGCATTGTTCTCGGTACGCACCGCTCATCGCGGTTCTGCTGGTCCTGGTGGCGCAGGGCCAGCAGCCGGGCTATCGATCGGACATCGGGGTCTCGTCGGCGGACACCCTCGAGGTCCTTGCATTGACCAGTGCCGAGGCCTCGCTCGGTCACTTCGACCGGGCACTGGAGCGCCTGACTGCGGCCCGCGATCAGGCCGCTCCCGAGCTCGCAGGCCTGGTGGACAGATCGCTGCGTCGCCTGCGGGCCCTGCGCGCCCTCCGAGCCGAGTTCGTCGCCGACTGCTGTCGCGAGGGCCGCGCCCTTTCCTTTCACGTCGAGGGTCGCAGGACGACCGTGAGGCTCGAGTCCGTCGCGGACGACCAGGTCTTCCTGCGCGTCAAGCCCGAACTCGTCGTCCCCGTCGCCCTCTCGGACTACCGGTCGCGTGAATTCAAGATCGACGCCCAGGAAGCCGGAGTCTTCGAAGGCGAGCGGTCGTGGATGGGAGCCTACCTCGCCATCCTGGCCGGCATCAGCCGCTACGGGAGTTTCCTCGGCGACGACTCCGAGTCCGAAGCGTTGAAGGGGGATGCCAAGCTCCTCGAGGAACTCGTTTCTCGAGGCGGACCCCTGATCCTGCTCGACGAGGTGGCGACCTGCCCCTGGCCCGACGACGAGGGGGGGGTGCAGGCGGTGCTCGAGAGGATCGTGAGTCTCAGGACGCTCGCGGCCCGTGATCCCTTCCTCGCGACGAAGGGAAAGCTCCTCGAACGATGTGCTGCCGACCTCATCGCCTTGCTCTGGGACCCGAAGCGCGCCGATCACCTCGGCGTGCACGGGATCGTCGAGGAGACGAGCACGGGGTACACCAGCATCACCTACCACTTCAAGGAGCAGGTCGAGCTCTCGGACTTCCCGGAGAAGAAGTACCAGGAGCTGCGCCGCCGCAACCGGCCGTTGACGACCTCGGCGTCGTCGGGCTTCCGGATCGTCCGCGGGATTCGTGCCGCGGAGGTGGCGGAGAAGGGCAAGAATCCCCGCGGAAGGAGGCCGAAGAAGGGCAAGCCCATCGATGAGGTTCACGCCTCCGGATCGGGCAACCTCCGGTTCAAGGTGCCGCTGAAGGCGCCCTTCCAGATCACCTACGAGCTCTACTTCGACACGGCCGATTCGAACGTCAACATCAAGGACGAGTTCATCGTCTTCCTCTGTGCCCGAGGCCGCAGTTTCCTGGCGGTCAAGAACCTCGGCGATCTCGAGGCGATCGATCGCGCCGACGGATTGAACGAGAAGAAGCCCTCGCCGGACCGCGACCTGAAGGTCGGCAAGCCCTACCTCGTCACCCTCACCCATGACGGCAAGGCCCTCCACGCCTCGGTCAACGGCTCGGCTCGCAACAAGATCGCCACCGGTCGTCTCGATTCGGGCTGGCTCAACTTCTGGGTCCAGTCGGATCGCGTCATACGGATGTCGCGCCTGCGCATCATCGGCACCGTCGATCTGGAGCGGGCCGAGGAGCTGCGCGA